>NZ_JBFAKW010000019.1:0-108441 GCF_040655955.1 Streptomyces sp. NPDC050263
GCCGTGGGCGAGGTCCAGGCCGAGGATCGTGTCGCCGGGCTGGGCCAGCGCGAAGAGGGCGGCCTGGTTGGCGGAGGCGCCGGAGTGGGGCTGGACGTTGGCGTACTCCGCGCCGAACAGCTCCTTGATCCGGTCGATGGCGATCTGCTCGGCCACGTCGACGTGCTCGCAGCCGCCGTAGTAGCGGCGGCCCGGGTAGCCCTCGGCGTACTTGTTGGTCAGGACCGAGCCCTGCGCCTCCATCACCGCGAGCGGAGCGAAGTTCTCCGAGGCGATCATCTCGAGGGTGGACTGCTGGCGGTTCAGCTCGGCGTCGACCGCGGCGGCGATCTCCGGGTCGAGCTCGTGCAGGGGCGTGTTCAGAACAGTCATCGGGGTGGTCCTCAGCCGGCGGTGTAGGAGATGTACTCGTCGGCGGTCAGCAGGTCGTCCGGCTCGCCCGTGACGCGTACCTTGAACAGCCATCCGCCCTCGAAGGGGGCGGAGTTCACCAGCGCCGGGTCGTCGACGACGTCCTGGTTGATCTCGGTGATCTCACCGGTCACCGGCGCGTACAGCTCGCTGACCGACTTGGTCGACTCCAGCTCGCCGCAGGTCTCGCCCGCGGTCACCGTGTCACCGACCTCCGGGAGCTGGACGAACACCACGTCGCCGAGCGCGTTGGCCGCGTGCTCCGTGATGCCGACCGTCGAGACGCCGTCCTCGGCGCCCGACAGCCACTCGTGCTCCTTGCTGTAGCGCAGCTGCTGGGGGTTGCTCATGGCCTGAATTCTCCTGTACGCGAGGGAGTGCTGATGAATGGGGGACTGCTGAAGGCGTGCGTGACCAGCGGGAATGTGCGCAGCGTCACGCACAGGGACCGGGCACCGCGCCCAGTGTCTATTTCCGGCGCTTGTAGAACGGCAGCGCCACGACCTCGTACGGCTCGTGGCTGCCCCGGATGTCCACGCCGACCCCGGCGGTGCCCGGCGCCGCGTGGGCGGCGTCGACGTAGGCCATCGCGATCGGCTTGCCCAGCGTGGGGGAGGGGGCGCCGGAGGTGACCTCGCCGATCACCCGGCCGTCGGCGACCACGGCGTACCCGGCGCGCGGGACGCGGCGGCCCTCGGCGATCAGGCCGACGAGGACCCGCGGAGGGTTCTGCTCGGCACGGGAGGCGGCCTCCTCGAGCGCGGCGCGCCCCACGAAGTCACCCTCCTTCTCGAACTTCACCACCCGGCCGAGACCGGCGTCGAAGGGGGTGCGGGAGGTGCTCAGCTCGTGCCCGTACAGCGGCATGCCCGCCTCCAGGCGCAGCGTGTCGCGGCACGACAGACCGCAGGGGACCAGGCCGACGCCCTCGCCCGCCTTGGTCAGAGCCTGCCAGAGCTCGACCGCGTGGTCCGGCTTCACGAACAGCTCGAAGCCGTCCTCACCGGTGTACCCGGTGCGGGCGATGAGGGCCGGGACCCCGGCGACCGTGCCGGGCAGGCCCGCGTAGTACTTCAGACCGTCGAGGTCCGCGTCGGTGACCGCCTTGAGGATGCCGGGGGACTCGGGCCCCTGCACGGCGATCAGCGCGTAGGCGTCACGGTCGTCGCGGACCTCGACCTCGAACTCCTCCGCGAGGTTGCTCAGTTCGTTGAGCACGTTCTGGGCGTTGGAAGCGTTGGAGACGATCATGTACTCGGCATCGGCCAGCCGGTACACGATGAGGTCGTCGAGGATGCCGCCGTTCTGGACGCAGATCATGGTGTAGCGGGCCCGGCCCACCCCCACGGCCGCAAGGTTGCCGACGAGGGCGTAGTTCAGGAACTCGACCGCCTCCGGCCCGGTCACCGTGATCTCGCCCATGTGCGAGAGGTCGAAGAGGCCGGCCCGGGTGCGGACGGCCTGGTGCTCGTCGCGTTCGGAGCCGTAGCGCAGGGGCATGTCCCAGCCTGCGAAGTCGGTCATCGTCGCGCCGAGCGAGCGATGCAGGGCGTCGAGCGCGGTGTGACGGGGTGCGGAGCTGCTCATCGGACGGTTGTCTCCCAAGGCATGACGGCGAGGTCGTTCCTCCCCATCTGTCATCGGAACCTGAGAGGTTCGTCACGACCCCGCGAAACGGTGGTCCTGACTTGCACCTTGGGTGGGGCCACCGGAAACGGCGGCCCGCTTTTCAGATGTGCCTCGCCCGCGCGGTAACGGGGCCTGAGAGATTCAAGGGAGGGACTTGCTCCTTCGGCGCCCCAGCGCAACGACAGGCGGACCTGCTGCTGGGGACTCTCCCGCGCGGATTCAAACGGCCGGTATGCAGTTGGCGCGGCCATCATCGCACGGCCCGCCCCGGTCGCGGCAGGCCGCATCTGTAACCGGCTTGTGTCGGTACGCGCACGAAAACGCGAGACACCACGCATTACCTTCTCTTTACGCTCGATGGGGATGAGGACTACCTGACCCCAGGGGAGGACGATCACGGTGAACAGGACGACGACAACGGCGAGGACCACGGCATTCGCGACCGCTTCGGGGCTCGCGCTGCCCGCGCAGCCCGGCACCCGGGCCCGGGAGGCGTGCGGCTCGCAGCCCGCGCCCGTCGTCCGCGACCTGCGCGAGCGGGCCGGCCGCAGCCCGCACGGTCTGCTCTTCGGCCCCCGTGACCTGGTCGTGGTCACCGGGCTGCCCGGCAGCGGCAAGTCCACGCTCATGAAGCGGGCGGTCAAAGGCGCCCGCATCGACTCCCAGGACACCCGCGACCGGTGGGACGCCCGCGCGCCCCGCTTCCTGCCCTACGCCCTCTACCGCCCGCTCGTCCGCCTCGCCCACTACGCCGGCCTGCGTCGAGCCCTGCGCGGCGGCCAGGGCGTCGTCGTGCACGACTGCGGTACGCAGGCCTGGGTCCGCGACTGGCTGGCCCGCGAGGCCCGCCGCCGTGGGGGCACCCTCCATCTGATTCTGCTGGACGTCGGCGCGGACCAGGCCCTGGAGGGCCAGCGCGAGCGCGGCCGGGGCGTCTCGCGGTACGCGTTCCTGCGCCACCGCCGCGCCGCCGCCCGACTCCTGCGTTCGGTGGAGAAGGGCAGCCTCCCCGAAGGCTGCGCCTCGGCGGTCCTCCTGGACCGCCCCGCCGCGAACGTACTCAGGCGCATCGCCTTCACGGGCTGAGGCGTCCGGCGGCCGTCTGTGGCGTGATGCGCCGCACAGGCTCTAGCCTTTCAGCCACAGCACAGTGAGCGGTTCTCAGCAGGCGGTAGGCAGATGGATTTCCCCCCGGCGGACTTCCCGACGGACTTTCCGGCGCAGGCACACCCCCATCCGCACGGCGGATGGCCCGGCAACGAGCTGGAGGAGGTGCTCTCCGCCTCCCTCGGCGTGCCCGGAGCCGGCTCCCGGGTCGTGGAGGTGCTCGGGCGCAGCTTCGTCTGGGTGCCGCTCCCCGGTGGCGGCGGCCCCGGCAGCGGCCCCCTCGACCTGCCCACACTGGAGCTGGACGGCCAGGTGTACGTGCCGGTCTTCAGCTCCGAGGAGCAGTTCCGCCAGGTCGTCGGCTCGCACATGTCGTTCACGATCGCGCCGGCCGTGGAGTTCGCCCGGGGACTGCCCCCGCAGGTGGGCATCATGGTCAACCCCGAGGGCCTGGTCGGCATCCCGCTGCCGCCGCCGGCCGTGGCCGAGCTGTGCCGGGCGGGCCGCACCCCGCTGGACGGTCCCACCAGCGGCGGCCGGGTCCGCCTCTACGAGCCCGACTGGCAGGACGACCCGATCGACTTCCTGGCCGCGGCCTCCGCGGAGTTCGAGGCCACGGGCGCGATCCGCACGGCCCGCCGCTGCCTGGCCGCCGTCGAGACGGCGGAACCGGTGATGTTCGTCGGCGTCGAACTCGCCGGGTCCCCCGAGGAGTCCCAGTGGGAGGTCGACCTGCGCGCCCTGCCCCTGGAGGCGCTGAGCAGGGCGCTCACCGAGACCGCGGCCCCCTGGCCGGTCAACCTCGTCCTGCTGGACGTGGCCCAGGACCCGGTGGCCGACTGGATGAGGGAACGGGTCCGCCCCTTCTACCAACGCTAGACAGGCCCGCACAGGGGCGCGATCGACCACCCGCGACCCGCACCCGCCAACGCACCACAGGCCCTGAGCTCTTGGGCGCTTAAGCTGGACCCCAACGCGGGGCATTTTCTCGAAGGGGCGATAAAAAGTGAGCGCTGGCACTGCCGCGACCGGCTCGGTCGAGCACATGCTGCGCCAGGTCACGCCCGGGCGCTACGACGCCTACGAGGCCCTCCTGCGCGCGCTCGCGACCCCGTCCTCCGGCCAGGTCTGGATGCTGTTGTGGCACGGCCAGGCCGGCTCCCCGGACGCCCAGTACGGGAACATGGAGGTGGACGGCCACGGTTACGCCCCCTGCGTGACCTCCGCCCAGGAGCTCAGCGCCAGTGGCTGGAACCGGTCGTACGAGGTGGTCGACGGAATCGACGTGGCCCGCACGCTCTATCCCGACCACTACGGTCTCTGGCTGAACCCGCACGGCCCCGGCGGCGGCGTCGGCATCCCGTGGCTGGATCTGCGCCGTATCGCCACCGGGCTGGAGCGCCAGCCCGCCGGCCCGCTGCGGCTGTCCGAGCCCGCCATCGAGATCCCGCAGTTCTACGCCCTGCTCGCGCAGAACGCCCACCGGACCCCGGCGGTCCGCGCGCTGCGCCGGGCGTGGGTGCAGCCGGCGCTGGGCGCGCCCTATCTGGCCGTCGGGCTGGACGTGTACGACTCCTCGCCGTCGGCCGTGGACGCCGTCCGGGCCATGATGCAGCAGTCCATCGGCGCGGTGCCGGACGGACTGCCGGTGTCGACGGTCGCCATGACCGACGAGTACGACCCCGTCGTGATGTGGATGCGCGCCAACGCCCGGCCGTTCTACGACCGTGAGGCCCACGCTCCCGCTCCCGCGTCGGCCCCGGCGCCCGCGGGCGGATACGGCTATCCGCCTTCAGGACGCTACTGATTTTCCGCCACCGTTCCTGCCGAGAGTCCGCCGAGAGTCCTGCCGCCGTTCTGTTGTGTGTTTGTTGTGATCCTGTTGTGGGTCCGCCGCGAGGGAGGACTCGGACGTCTTCGCGCGTAGATAGCGGCGATTGATCCCGTTCTTGTCCGATCTGCCCAAATAAGTCAGCGTCCGAGGGGCGTTACCCGCCGTCCGGATAACGGAACCCATCTACCCGCATCACGTTTACGCATCCTTTCACTGCCAAGTCTGGCAACAGATCGCCAAAGCGTTGAAGACTCCCGCTCCAGGGGACTTATCCCCTGCGTATTACGGACTGATCACGCCGCTACAGCGGCAAGTGCGGGCCGGCTACCGCCGGTTGAGAGGGGTCCCTGCCAGATGACGGCACCATTGCACGAGCCGACCGCGGAAGCGGCTCCGAGCGCGGCCGAGGAAGCGGCGGTCGCCACCAGCGGCGCCAAGGCCGTTCAGGGCCGTTCCCTGGGCCGGATCGCCTGGGAACGCCTCAAGCGGGACAAACTCGCCCTCACGGGCGGCATCGTGGTGCTCTTCCTCGTCGTGATCGCGCTGTTCGCGCCGGTCATCACGGGGATCCTCGGGCAGGACCCGAACGAGTACCACGAGAACCTCATCGACCCGCTCTTCGGCACCCCCACGGGCTCCCTGGGCGGCCTCAGCGGCGAGCACCTGCTCGGCGTCGAGCCGATCAACGGCCGGGACATCTTCGCGCGCATCCTCTACGGCGCCCGGATCTCCCTGCTGGTCGGCTTCCTGTCGGCCGTGGTCGCCGTGGTCCTCGGAACGGTGCTGGGCATTCTCGCCGGATTCTTCGGCGGCTGGGTGGACTCCCTGATCAGCCGGATCATGGACGGCCTGCTCGCCTTCCCGCAGCTGCTGTTCATCATCGCGCTGGTCTCCGTCATGCCGAGCGACATGCTGGGCCTCACCGGCTCGAGCGTGCGTGTCTTCGTGATGATCCTGGTCATCGGATTCTTCGGCTGGCCCTACATCGGACGCGTGGTGCGCGGCCAGACGCTCTCGCTGCGTGAGCGCGAGTACGTCGAGGCCGCCCGATCGCTGGGCGCCGGTCGGCTGTACATCCTGTTCAAGGAACTGCTGCCCAACCTGGTCGCCCCGATCGTCGTGTACACGACGATGATGATCCCCACCAACATCCTCACCGAGGCGGCGCTCAGCTTCCTGGGCGTCGGCGTCAAGCCGCCCACCGCCTCGTGGGGACAGATGCTCTCGAGCGCGATCGACTACTACGAGTCGGACCCCATGTACATGGTGGTCCCGGGTGTGGCGATCTTCATCACCGTGCTGGCCTTCAATCTCTTCGGCGACGGCGTCCGGGACGCGCTGGACCCGAAGGCCTCCCGCTGAACAGCGAACTGCCGAACCGCGAACTGCTCTGAACCGCGAACCGCTGAACCGCTTGAACCGCAGAACAGCGAAACCGCAGTACCGCTGAACAGCGAAACCGCCGAACACGGCACCCCAACCGTCCCGTGGCCTTCACACGGGGTCTCTCATCTAATCCGGAGGATCCGAGATCGTGACTACCCAACGCACCTCAGGGCGGCGGAAGCAGGCATTTGCCGCTGCCGCCGCGGTCGCCGCGCTGCTGACCACGGCGGCGTGCGGCGGTGGCGGAAGCGACGACGACAAGGGCTCGACCACCGGCGCCGCCGGCTTCGACGCCGCGAACAACAAGGTCGCCCAGGCTTCCGCCGCCACGAAGGGCGGCACGCTGAAGTTCGGTGCCGCACAGGACGCCGACTCGTGGGACACCACGCGCGGCTACTACGGCATGATGTGGAACTTCGCCCGCTACTACAGCCGTCAGCTCGTCACGAACAAGACCGAGCCGGGCGCGGCGGGCGCCGAGCTCACCCCGGACCTCGCCACCGGTCTCGCGAAGGTCACCGACGACGGCAAGACCTACACGTACACCCTGCGTGACGGCATCACGTGGGAGGACGGCAAGCCGATCACGTCCAAGGACGTGAAGTACGGCATCGAGCGCGTGTGGGCGCAGGACGTGCTGTCCGGCGGTCCGACGTACCTGAAGGACGTCCTCGACCCCACGGGCACGTACAAGGGCCCCTACAAGGACACCTCCGCCGACAAGCTCGGTCTGAAGGCCATCGAGACGCCGAACGACAAGACCATCGTCTTCAAGCTCCCGCAGGCCAACTCGGACTTCGAGGAGATGCTGGGCCTGATCTCGGCCTCCCCGGTCCGCCAGGACATGGACACCAAGTCCAAGTACGGCCTGAAGCCGTTCTCCTCGGGCCCGTACAAGTTCGCCTCGTACAGCCCGGGCAAGGACCTCAAGCTGGTCCGCAACACCAACTGGAAGCAGGCCTCGGACCCGATCCGCAAGGCCTACCCGGACGAGATCACCATCCAGTTCTTCTCGGACGCCAACCAGCTGGACCAGCGTCTGCTCAGCGGTGACCTGGACCTCGACCTGAACCAGACCGGCATGTCGCCGCAGGGCCGCACCACCGCCCTGAAGGAGCACAAGGCCAACCTGGACAACCCGGTCTCCGGCTACGTCCGTTACGCGGTCTTCCCGCAGAGCGTGAAGCCGTTCGACAACATCGAGTGCCGCAAGGCCGTGATCTACGGCGCCGACCACGTGTCGCTGCAGACCGCCCGCGGCGGCCCGGTCGCCGGTGGCGACATCGGCACCAACATGCTGCCGCCGTCCGTCCCGGGCGCCGAGGGCCAGAAGTACGACCCGTACGAGGTCGCCGGAGCCAACAAGAACGGCAACGAGGCCAAGGCCAAGGAGGCCCTGAAGGCCTGCGGTCAGCCGAACGGCTTCAAGACCACCATCGCGGTCCGCAACAACAAGCCGGTCGAGGTGGCCACCGCCCAGTCCCTCCAGGCGTCGCTGAAGAAGGTCGGCATCACCGCCGAGATCGACCAGTACGACGGCTCGCAGACCGCCGGCATCATCGGCAGCCCCTCGAACGTGCAGAAGAAGGGCTACGGCATCATCATCATGGGCTGGGGTCCGGACTTCCCGACCATCCAGGGCTTCGGTCTCCCGCTGTGGGACAGCAAGTACATCTCGGCGAGCGGTAACAACAACTACGCGCTCATCAAGGACAAGACGATCGACGGTCTGTTCGACTCGTACGTCACCACGCTGGACGACGCCGGCAAGACCAAGATCTCCACGGAGATCAACCACAAGGTGATGGAGGGCGCGTACTACCTGCCCTTCGTCTTCGAGCGGTTCATCAACTGGCGCTCGGACAACCTGGCGAACGTCTACACGACCGACGGCTACAGCGGTCAGTACGACTTCGTCAACCTCGGTCTGAAGAACCCGAAGAAGTAAACCCGGCACACCCGCCGAACGGCACGAAAGGCAGGTGAAGGCCGGCGCGGCGTGATCGCGGGTCATCTGGGGGTCCCTCCCACGTCCTCAAGACAGTGGGGGAGATCGCAGGTGGCCCGCGGTCCGCGGCGGGCCGAGAGCTGTGCTCGCTTACCTCATCAGGCGGTTGCTGGCCGCCGCAGTGATGCTCGTGGTCATCGTCATGGTGGTCTTCGGCATCTTCTTCCTCATCCCCAAGTGGGCCGGCGTCGACATCGCCTTGAGCTTCGTGGGCAAGCAGGCCGACCCTGCCGCCGTCGAGGGCGTGCGTGAGAAGCTGGGCCTGGGCGACCCGATCTACGCCCAGGTCTGGGAGTTCTTCAAGGGCATCTTCGCCGGTCGCACCTACACGGGCGGCGGCGATTCCATCCACTGCGCCGCCCCGTGCTTCGGCTACTCCTTCCGCAGTGAGCAGGCCGTCTGGCCTGTGCTGACCGACCGCTTCCCGGTGACCCTGGCCCTCGCGCTCGGCGCCGCCGTGCTGTGGCTGATCCTCGGCGTCTCGGCGGGCGTGCTCTCCGCGCTCAAGCGCGGCAGCCTGTGGGACCGCGGCGCGATGGTCGTCGCGCTCTCCGGCGTCTCCCTGCCGATCTACTTCACCGGCATGGTCGCCCTGTCGATCTTCGTCTACGGACTGGATCTGTTCGACGGGCAGTTCGTGCCACTCGACGAGAGCTTCACCGGCTGGTTCGGCGGGATGATCCTGCCGTGGATCACCCTCGCGTTCCTGTACGCGGCGATGTACGCGCGCATCACCCGGGCCACCATGCTGGAGATCCTCGGCGAGGACTACATCCGCACCGCCCGCGCCAAGGGCCTCAAGGAGCGCACCGTCATCGGCAAGCACGCCATGCGCTCCACGATGACGCCGCTGCTGACCATGCTCGGCATGGACCTCGGCGCCCTCATCGGCGGTGCGATCCTGACCGAGACGGCGTTCAACCTGCCCGGTCTCGGCCAGGCCGTGCTCAACGCCATCAAGAACCAGGACCTGCCCATCATCCTGGGCGTCACCCTGATCACTTCTCTCGCGGTGCTCGTCGCCAACCTCGTGGTGGACATCCTCTACGCCGTGATCGACCCCCGAGTGAGGCTCACGTGACCGAACTCAGCAAGAGCGGAGCGGCCGTGGGCGAGCCCACCCCCGCCTCGCCCGCGCCGACCGCCTTCCTCGAAGTGCGCGACCTCAAGGTGCACTTCCCGACCGACGACGGCCTGGTCAAGTCCGTCGACGGGCTCAGCTTCCAGTTGGAGAAGGGCAAGACGCTCGGCATCGTCGGCGAGTCCGGCTCCGGCAAGTCGGTGACCTCGCTCGGCATCATGGGCCTGCACACCGCCGGCCAGTACGGCAAGCGCAAGGCCCAGATCTCCGGCGAGATCTGGCTGGACGGCACCGAGCTGCTGTCCGCCGACCCGGACCACGTGCGCAAGCTGCGCGGCCGCGAGATGGCGATGATCTTCCAGGATCCGCTGTCCGCGCTGCACCCGTACTACACGATCGGCCAGCAGATCGTGGAGGCGTACCGGATCCACCACGACGTCGACAAGAAGACCGCCAAGCGCCGTGCGGTCGAGATGCTCGACCGGGTGGGCATCCCGCAGCCGGACAAGCGGGTGGACAGCTACCCGCACGAGTTCTCCGGCGGTATGCGCCAGCGCGCGATGATCGCGATGTCGTTGGTCAACAACCCCGAGCTGCTGATCGCCGACGAGCCGACGACCGCCCTGGACGTGACCGTCCAGGCGCAGATCCTCGACCTCATCCGCGACCTGCAGAAGGAGTTCGGCTCCGCGGTCATCGTCATCACCCACGACCTGGGCGTCGTCGCCGAACTCGCCGACGACATCCTGGTGATGTACGGCGGCCGCTGCGTCGAGCGGGGCCCGGCCGAGGACGTGTTCTACGAGCCCCGACACCCCTACACCTGGGGGCTGCTCGGCTCGATGCCGCGCCTCGACCGCGACCAGCAGGAGCGGCTGATCCCGGTCAAGGGCTCCCCGCCCTCGCTGATCAACATCCCGTCCGGCTGCGCCTTCAACCCGCGCTGCCCGTACGCGGACCTCCCGAAGGACAACGTCACCCGCACCGTCCGGCCCGAGCTGGCCGAGGTCGGCAGCCGGCACTGGGCCGCCTGCCACCTGGGCAAGGAGCAGCGGGAGCGTATCTGGACCGAAGAGATTGCGCCGAAGCTGTGAGTGACGACGAGAAAGCGGTGAAGATTCCCGCGCAGGCCGACGCCCCGAACGAGCAGGGCGCGACCCTCACCAAGGACGCCGCCCCCGGCGAGGTCCTGCTGAAGGTCACCGGGCTGAAGAAGCACTTCCCGATCAAGAAGGGCCTGCTCCAGCGGCAGGTCGGGGCGGTGCACGCGGTCGACGGCATCGACTTCGAGGTGCGCTCCGGTGAGACGCTCGGCGTCGTGGGGGAGTCCGGCTGCGGCAAGTCCACCATGGGCCGGCTGATCACCCGGCTGCTGGAGCCGACCGGCGGCAAGGTCGAGTTCCAGGGCAAGGACATCACGCACCTCGGTGTGAGCGGCATGCGCCCGCTGCGCCGTGACGTGCAGATGATCTTCCAGGACCCGTACTCGTCGCTGAACCCGCGCCACACCATCGGCACGATCGTCGGCGCTCCCTTCAAGCTCCAGGGCGTCGAGCCCGAGGGCGGCATCAAGAAGGAAGTGCAGCGACTGCTGTCGGTCGTGGGGCTCAACCCCGAGCACTACAACCGCTACCCGCACGAGTTCTCCGGCGGTCAGCGCCAGCGCATCGGCATCGCCCGCGCGCTCGCGCTGAACCCGAAGCTGGTCGTGGCGGACGAGCCGGTCTCGGCCCTGGACGTGTCGATCCAGGCCCAGGTCGTGAACCTGCTCGACGACCTCCAGCAGGAGCTCGGCCTCACGTACGTGATCATCGCGCACGACCTCTCGGTGGTCCGGCACGTCTCGGACCGCATCGCCGTGATGTACCTCGGCAAGATCGTCGAGCTGGCCGACCGCGACCTGCTCTACAAGTCGCCGATGCACCCGTACACCAAGGCGCTGATGTCGGCGGTGCCGATCCCGGACCCGCGGCGCAAGCACGCCAAGAGCGAGCGGATCCTGCTCAAGGGCGACGTGCCCTCGCCGATCTCCCCGCCGAGCGGCTGCCGCTTCCACACCCGGTGCTGGAAGGCGACGCAGATCTGCACGACCAAGGAGCCGGCGCTCGTCGAGCTGCGGCCCGGCCAGCAGGTGGCCTGCCACCACCCGGAGAACTTCGCGGACCAGGCCCCGCAGGACACCGTCCTGCTGACCGCCGCGAAGGAGGCGGCGGAGCTGGTGGCCGACGAGGTGCTCGCGGAGTCGGCGGAGACGTCGGCGGCCGTGGCGGCGGAGGTCGCGGCGGAGGCGGCGCAGGCCGCGGAGGCTGCGGCGGAGGCCTCCGAAACCCCCGAGGCCTCCGAAACCCCCGAGGCCTCCGAAACCCCCGAGGCCGCCACGGAGGCCGAAGCGGCTTCCGAGGCTCCCGAGGCCTCCGGTGATGACGCTCCGGCCAAGGAGATGTAAGTAACACTGAGCCCCCGCCTTACATTGTAAGGCGGGGGCTCAGTGCTGGGTGACAATGTGAAGGTGCTTCAGCAGATCTTCAGCTCCTCCGTCCAGCACACGCTCGACCTGGCCGGCATCTTCGTGTTCGCCATCTCCGGCGCGCTGCTGGCCGTCCGCAAGAACTTCGACGTGTTCGGCATAGCCATGCTCGCCGAGGTCACGGCGCTGGGCGGCGGGGTGTTCCGCGACCTGGTCATCGGGGCGGTGCCGCCGGCCGCCTTCACGGACCTGGGGTACTTCCTCACCCCCCTCCTCGCCGCCCTGCTCGTCGTCTTCCTGCACCCGCAGGTGGAGCGGATCCAGGCGGGCGTCAACGTCTTCGACGCGGCCGGCCTCGGCCTGTTCTGCGTCACGGGGACCATCAAGGCGTACGACCACGGCCTCGGCCTGACCGCGTCGGCCGCCCTGGGCGTCGCGACCGGCGTCGGCGGCGGTGTGCTGCGCGATGTGCTGGCCAACGAGGTGCCCTCGCTGCTGCGCTGGGACCGCGATCTCTACGCGGTCCCGGCGATGGTCGGCGCCACCATGGTGGCGCTCAGCATCCGCTACGACCTGCTCACCCCGCTGGCCGGCGGGCTGGCCGCGATCACGGCTTTCGTGCTGCGGCTGCTCGCGATGCGGTTCCACTGGCGAGCGCCGCGCGCTTGGAACCGCCGCTCGACGGTTCGCGAGGAGTAGTCGCCTTCCCCTTGCCGTCCCCGGCGTCGGTGAACCGCTGCTCGTCCAGCTGTGTCGTCAGCCAGCTGAACGCCGGCACCACCTGCGGCCGCCACAACGCCATGACGTGACCGCCCGCGCTGCTCGGGATGAAGACGACGTGCACGGTCGTCGGTGCCTTCGCCTCCTGCCGCAGGGCCAGGGCGGCCTCGTAGCCGTCGTGCGGCTGGCCGGAGAGGTAGAGGGCCACGGGCGGCGGGACGGCGGCCTTGCGCAGCAGCAGGTAGGGGTTGTTGGCCCGGCGCAGCGCCGGGTCCTGTGCGGCGAGGGAGTTGGGCTGGTCCATCGGGTCGCTGTACCCGGACAGGCTCACGGCCGCCCGGTAGCGGTCGGGGTGGGCGACGGCGAGCTTGGCCGCGCAGTGCGCGCCCGCCGAGTACCCGGCGACCGCCCAGCCCCTGGGCGCGGGCTGGGCCCGGAAGTTGTCCTTGACCATGTTCGGCACGTCGATGCTGAGCCAGCTGTCGGCGTTCACGGTGCCCGGCACATTGGCGCAGCCGGTGTCGATGCCGGGCAGCAGGTTGGTGCGCGGCGCGACCAGGATGAACGGCGCGACCTTGCCCTCGCGCATCAGCGGGGCCAGCTGCTCGTGCACATGCAGCGTCGAGTACCAGGACTTCGCGGAGCCCGGGTAGCCCGGCAGCAGCTCCACGACGGGGAAGGCGCGGTGCGCGTAGGCGGGCTCGTCGTACTGCGGCGGCAGCCAGACGTAGACCTCGGCGTTCACGCCGGAGACGCGGCCCTTGAGCTGGGTGACGCGGACGCCGCCGGCCGCCTGCATGGCGGACCCCTCGACCTGTGTGAACTTCTGGATGACCTTGGGCAGCCGGTCCAGCGCGATCCCGCCGGTTCCGTCGGCGCCCAGGTCGGCGGCCTGCTGCACATGGGTGCCGGTGCCCAGCAGGTCGTCCCAGGTGTCGTAGAGGTTGTTGGCGTTGTTGACCATGACGAAGACCAGCGCGATGGCCGTGCCCTGCGCGAACATCAGCATCAGTACCCGGGCCGCGGCGCGCAGGATCCGCGGCCCGCGCAGCCGCGACCACGCCAGCAGCGGTAGCGCGACGGCGACGACGGACAGCGCGATCAGGGTGTAGAGGAACGGAGTCCCGGTGAGGCTCATGTCTTTGCAGAGGGGAAACCGGGCGTCGAGGTTTCGGACGACATCGGGCACTTACCAAGAAATTGCGAGCGCTTCACCCGGGGGCCCTGAGGCAAAGCTACCGCTTAGTAGTTTCTTGTTGTAGCGTTCAGACATGCCAGAAGCAGCTATCGCGTGCGCGCGCATCGGCGACAGCGAGTTCGACCGCGACACCGCGCTCACCCGGCGCGAGCCGGGCGTCTACGACCTCGACCTCTCGGCCGGCTGGACGATCATCAGCGCCGTCAACGGCGGCTACCTCCTCGCCGTCCTCGGCCGCGCGCTCGCGGACGCCCTGCCGCACCGCGACCCGTTCACGGTCTCGGCGCACTACCTCACGGCCTCGCAGCCCGGCCCCGCGGTCGTCCGCACGGACGTCGTCCGCACCGGCCGCACCCTGTCGACCGGCCAGGCCTCGCTCTTCCAGTACGACGAGCACGGCGCCGAGGTCGAGCGGATCCGAGTCCTCGCCTCCTACGGCGACCTGGACGCCCTGCCGGACGACGTCCGCACCACGGCCGTGCCGCCCGCGATCCCGCCCATGGACCAGTGCTTCGGCCCCGAGGACGGACCGGCGCCGGTCGACGGCAGCTCCGCCATCGCCGACCGCCTGATGCTCAAGCTCGACCCGTCGACCCTCGGCTGGGCACTCGGACAGCCCTCCGGCAAGGGCGAGATGCGGGCCTGGTTCGGCCTGAAGGACGGCCGCGACCCCGACCCGCTCTCCCTGCTCCTCGCGGTGGACGCCCTGCCGCCCACCGCCTTCGAGATCGGTCTGCGCGGCTGGGTCCCCACGGTCGAGCTGACGGTCCACGTCCGCTGCCGTCCGGCCCCGGGCCCGCTGCGCGTCTCCATCACCACCCGCAACCTCGCCGGCGGCTTCCTGGAGGAGGACGCCGAGGTCTGGGACAGCGCGGACCGTCTCGTCGCGCAGTCGCGGCAGCTCGCGCGGGTCAGGCTCGGCTGAGCGGCTCCCGGCCGAGCCAGGCCGCCAACTCCGCGTAGGCGTCGGCCCCTTCGGGCACCGGGCGGGCCGGCTCGAAAGGACGTCCGTCGCGCGGGCCGTCGGGCAGCGCCGTGCGCGCGGCGGCCAGCGAGAACTCGGCCAGCTCCGGGTCGAGCCGCAGCGGCCGGCCGAGCCCCTCGGAGAGATCCCAGGTGTGCGCCACGATCTCCATGACGTACGCGGACAGCGCGTCCCGGCCCGGGATGTCGCCCCACGGCACCCGCACCGGCCCGGCCATCCGCTCGTCGCTCGCCCAGGCCTTCAGCACCCGGTTCCTGATCTCGTCGTACGCCTGCGGCCAGCCGTCGTCCTCGACGCCGTCCACGAACATCCGTACGGCGAGCCCGTCGCCGCCCTCCCCGACCACCGCGATCCGCACGGAGCCGCCGACGATATGGCTGAGCAGCGTGCGGACGTCGTACTCGGCACACGGCGTGGGGCCGGTCAACAGCTCGGGCCGTACGGTCCCGATGAGCTCGGCCGCCTGCGCGGTGGCCCGGGTGTACAGGGGGCGTGGATCGGTCATGGCGGAGCCTCTCTCTGCTCTCGGCTGGTGCTCCTCGGAGACTTCCCGGAAAACTCGGCGACCGCCGTCGGCGGCGGCGAGGCCGACCCGTATGGCGGGCCCTGTCCGGCGTCCGTCCGCTGTCCGCCCGCGGTCTTCTGTCACGGAGCTGTACCAGCGCACTGACCGGGTATCAGGGGTGAACTCCCAGGTCGGCGAGGTTTGTTGAGGGGGGCTTTACCTGATTGACAGGCAGCGGACAGAGGAGGCTCAAGGAAGCCCTAAGCGCTGTTGGTTGAGTTCGCGGCCTCAGGTCCCCCTCATCTTCCATGGAGCTGTCTCTCATGAAGCGTGCGCTGATGCCCGTCCGTCTCGTCCCCGCGGTGGCGCTGCTGGCGCTCTCGCCCCTCGCCCTGGTCGCCTGCGGCTCCGGTGACTCGTCCTCCTCGAACAGCGGCACGACGAGCCGGCAGTCCTGCTCGCCGCCGACCGGCAACGCCTCGGGGATGCCCAGCGGTGCGCCGAGCGGAGCTCCCAGCGGCGCCCCCTCGGGCGCGCCGACCGGCGCCGCGGCCTCGGGGCAGCCGACCGGCGCGCCGACCGGCATGCCGACCGGCGTCCCGTCGGGCGCGCCGAGCGGTGGCCCCGGCGGCGGTCAGGGCGGCCCCGGCGGCGGCTGTGGCGGTGGCCCCGGCGGCGGCCAGGGGGCCGGTCAGGGGCAGCAGGCCCAGCAGCAGGGCTGACCGACCGGCGGGGCGGCCCGCGGCGGTTCGACGACAGGGGCGGCGCGCTCGGCAACGGGCGCGCCGCCCCTGCGCGCTGCCGCGTCCGGCGTGTCCTACGGGCCGTCGGTCCCGCCGGTGTCAGCTCGGCCGGTGTCAGTTCAGCCAGTGGTGGCGGCCGATGCTGATGAGCCGCATCTGGCGGGTGGCGCGCCGGCGGATCCGCTCCCGCTCCTCCGGCGAGGCCTCCAGCGCCTCCAGGAACAGCGAGGCCGTGCTGAGCATCTGATCGACGTAGAGGTGCGAGAGCATCGACAGGTCGTCCTCGCTCCAGCCCTCGGCCTCGGCGTCCTTGGCCAGCTCGGTCTGCACCTCGTCGGCGAACCGGCCCAGTTGGTCCCGGATCGCCTCCCGCACCGGCTGGACCCCGCCGTGCCGCTCCCGGGCGATGAAGCGGACATGCGCGGGGGAGGCGCTCACGTGACCGTCTATCAGCTCGACGGCCCGGGTGATGCGTTCCTCGCTGGAGTCGGCGGTGGCCACGGTGGTCCGGATCATCGGGTGCAGGCTGCCCAGCGCCTCCTCGACGAGGGCCACGCCCAGATCCGCCGTCGAGCGGAAGTGCCGGTAGAAGGCGGTGGGGGCGACGCCGACGGCCCGGGTGACCTCGCGCAGGCCCAGGGAGCTCAGACTCTGCTCCTCCAGCAGTCCCAACGCCGCGTCCAGGAGCGCCTGCCGGGTCTTCTGCTTCTGGGCCTGCCGGATGCCGAGGGTGTGACTCATGTCATCCAGTTAACAACTGTTCTCCGTAATTGAAAAGCCGTGCGGCGCGCTAGACTCAAGAGTCAGTGAACAACTGTAACCACAACTGTTCACCGAAATGTAACGAGAGGCGGCCGAAGAGCCGTCCGGAGGGGGTTTCGTCCCATGCTGTTCCTCGTCGCCGCGCTGCTGCTGTTCGGTGTCGTGATGGGCGCCGTGGCCCACGCGCCGTTCGCCTTCACCCTCGTCGCCGCCACCGTGATCGCCGCCTGGCTCGGCATCTTCGCGCTCCGTGAGCGCCACGGCCGCCGTCGGACCTCGGCCCACTGACCGCCCACTCGCCGATCCCCCGGGACCGCCCACTCGCCGATCCCCCGGGACCGCCCACTCACCGTTCCCTCGACCGACAGGAGCTGAACCACCGTGCAACTCACCGCACCGGCCAATCCCACCCCCACCCCCACACCCACCCGCGCCACCGGCGTCCGGGACGCGGACGGCATGGCCGTCGCGTCCTTCATCCTGGGGCTGCTGGGCCTGCTCGTGCTCAACCTGTTCCTCGGCCCGATCGCCATCGTCCTCGCGGCAGTCGCCCTGTGGCGCGGCACGGCCCGTCGTGGCCGCGCCTACCTCGGCCTCGCCCTCGGCGTCGCCGATCTGCTGGTCCTGGTGGCGTTCATGCAGGCGGACTCCACGATCTCCTGGAACTTCTGAGACGCGCGGCGCACGACCCGGCCGCGACCCAGGGGCGACCCAGGGGCGACCTGGCAGCGAGGGCTTCTGTACAGCCCCCGTAGAATCGTTGCCACCATGGCATACCTCGACCACGCCGCGACCACGCCGATGCTCCCCGAGGCGGTCGAGGCACTCACCGCGCAGTTGAGCATCACCGGCAACGCCTCCTCGCTCCACGCCGCCGGCCGACAGGCCCGCCGCACGGTCGAGGAAGCACGTGAGACCCTCGCGGAAGCGCTCGGCGCCCGCCCCAGCGAGGTGGTCATCACCTCCGGCGGCACCGAGGCCGACAACCTCGCGGTCAAGGGCCTGTACTGGTCCCGCCGCGACGCCGACCCGGCCCGCACCCGTGTCCTGGCCAGCCCCGTCGAGCACCACGCGGTCCTCGACGCCGTGCACTGGCTGGGCGAGCACGAGGGCGCCACCGTCGAATACCTCCCGGTCGACTCCTACGGGCGGGTCCACCCGGACGCGCTGCGCGAGGCGATCGTCCGCGACCCCCACGACGTGGCCCTGGCCACCGTGATGTGGGCGAACAACGAGATCGGCACGGTCCTGCCGGTCCGTGAACTGGCCGATGTGGCCGCGGAGTTCGACATCCCGCTGCACGCCGACGCGGTCCAGGCCTTCGGGCAGGTGCCCGTCGACTTCGCCGCCTCCGGCCTTGCCGCGATGACCGTCTCCGGCCACAAGATCGGCGGCCCGTACGGCATCGGAGCCCTGCTGCTGGGCCGCGAGTACACCCCCGTGCCCGTCCTGCACGGCGGCGGCCAGGAGCGCCATGTCCGCTCCGGCACCCTCGACGTCCCCGCGATCGCCTCCTTCGCCGTGGCCGGACGCCTCGCCGCCGAGCAGCGCGAGTGGTTCGCCCGCGAGATCGGAAGCCTGCGCGACACCCTGATCGACGCGGTCCGCACCGCCGTCCCGGACGCGATCCTCGGCGGCGACCCCGTGGACCGGCTGCCGGCCAACGCCCACTTCACCTTCCCCGGCTGCGAGGGCGACTCGCTCCTGCTGCTCCTGGACGCGCAGGGCATCGAGTGCTCCACCGGCTCCGCGTGCACCGCCGGGGTCGCCCAGCCCAGCCATGTCCTGCTCGCCACCGGCACCGACCCGGACCTGGCGCGCGGCACCCTCCGCTTCTCTCTCGGTCACACCTCCACCGAGTCCGACGTCGAGGCGGTCGCGGCGGCCATCGGCCCGGCGGTGGAACGGGCGCGGGCGGCCGGGCTGACGTAACGCGGCGGCATGACAGCGATGTCTAGTGTCGACACTCGGGCCGAATCTAAGGGTCACCTGTCAATTCGATGGCTAGGTGTCGACAGTAGGTAGCACTTGCTCTACCTTCTGGCACAGGTTCCCGCCACCGCTGTCGACAGAAGGTCCTCCTTCCATGACCCTCGTGCCCTCGCGTGAACGCCGCCGCGTCGCCTTCGCCGCCACGGCCGCCCTGCTCCTCCTGGGCGCCCTGGCCGCGGCGCCGGCCGCCGCAGTCGTCGGTCCGCAGCGGGCGAGCGCCGCCTGCACCGGCGCCCTCTCGTACCGGTCGGCCGCCTCCGCGACGGCCGCCGCGCAGACCCGTCACGTGGTCACCGCGGACCTGGACGGCGACGGCGTGCTGGACGTGGTCGCCGCCAACCTGGACGCCGACTCGGCGACCGTGCTGCTCGGCAACGGCGACGGGACCTTCGCCACGGGCACGACGTACGCGGTCGGCACCCGCCCCTACCAGAGCGTGGTGGCCGACTTCGACGGCGACGGCAGCCCCGACCTGGCGCTCGCCGACTTCGGCGGCGCCCAGGTCAGCGTGCTGCTGAACGAGGGCGACGGCACGTTCGGCGCCGCCTCGGCCATCGACGTCGGCGCGTCGCCGCGCGCCCTGGCCACCGGTGACCTCGACGGCGACGGCAGCCCCGACCTGGTGGTCGTCGAGCAGGGCCCGAGCACGGTGCGCGTGCTGCTCGGGCGCGGCGACGGCACCTTCGACGACCGGGGCCAGACCGCCACCGGCAGTCAGCCGCACGGTGTCGTCGTCGGCGACTTCGACGGGGACGGCTCGCCGGACGTGGCCACGGCCAGCGTCGGCCGCGCGGGGGTGAGCGTCCTGCTCGGCGACGGCACGGGCGCCCTCGGCGCCTCGACCGCGTACCCGGCGACCTCCCGCCTCTACTCCCTCGCCGAGGGCGACTTCGACGGGGACGGCGCCCTCGACCTGGCCACGGTGAGCAACGGGACCACCGCCCTGGACGTACTGCTCGGCGACGGCGACGGCACCTTCGGCGCGGCGACCACGTACGCCGTCTCCGCGCTGCCGGTCGCGGTGGGCGCCGCCGATCTGGACGGGGACGGCTTCGACGACCTGATGGTCTCCTCCCTGCGGGGCGACTCGGTCACCCTCCTCCGGGGCGCGACCGGTGGCCGACTGACCGAACTCACCGAGCTGTCCGCCACCGGCGCCTACGACGCGACGGCGGCCGACCTCGACGGCGACGGGATACGCGACCTCGTGGTGGCGAACAGCACCGGAGGCCGGGTGGACGTGTTCAAAGGCGCCTGCCGCGGCACTAGCCGCCGCCACCATGAACCTGGCCCGGGTGCGCTGGGCCAGGGGCTGCCGCCGGCACTTCCACTGCCGGCGGCAGCCTGCTGATGAGGCCTGGCTGAGCTGAGGCGAAGCGCCTAGCCGTCCGTGACCATGAGGGCCGCCATCATGCCCTCGTCCTCGTGCTGGAGCAGATGGCAATGGAGCATGTACATGTACGTGTCGTCGGTGAAGTCGGTGAACTTCATCGCGATCTTGATCGAGCCGCCGCCGACCACCTCGAAGGTGTCGAACCAGCCGAGGTCGACGCCGGTGGGCTCCGCACCGTTGATCTCGATCAACTGGAACGGCACGTCGTGCAGATGGAAGGAGTGCTCCAACTGAGTCCCGTTCTTGATCGTCCAGACTTCCTCGGCGTCCAGCGTGGTGCTGATCATCGCCATCCCGGCCATGGTGGTGCCCACCGAGCCGTTGATCGTCATGTTCTGGCCGCTCTGGCCGAGGGTGATCGTCCGCGCGGTGAAGTCGCTCGTGTCGTACCGGGTGATGGTGTTGAGCGCGCTCGGCAGATCGGCGGGCGTGTCGGTGGCCTCCGGCGTCACCGTCAGGAAGTCGTACGTGCCGCTGCCGCCACGGATCCAGCCCGTGGTGACGACGGCCTGGAGTGTGACCGCGTCCGCGAGGTCGAGGACGAACTCGGCGCGGGCGCCCGCCACCAGCCGGATCGTGGTCACCTCGGTGGGCTCGGCGAGATAGCCCTGGTCGGTGGCGATCTGGGTGAGCGTGCCGCCGTCGCCGCGCTGGATCGTCATGATGTCGGCGGGGGAGGCGTTCAGAACCCGGAAGCGGGTGCGGGTCTTGGTGGCCGTGAACCCCAGGGTGGTCGTGTCGACGTTGGTGCCGTTGCACAGCACCGGGTAGCTGAGGCCGGAGGTCAGGTAGCCGGCGATGTCGTACTTGACGTCACCGCTGGTGTCGACCGCCAGACACTGCAGGATGATCGGGATGTCGTCGACGCCGTACTCGCTCGGCAGCGCGGCCGAGACCTCCGAGTCGTCCTCGACGATGATCATGCCCGCCAGGCCGTGCACGACCTGCTCGGCCGTGGTGCCCAGGGCGTGCGGGTGGTACCAGAGGGTCTTGGCCTCGTCCTTGACCTCGAAGGTGGGCGACCAGGTCTCGCCGTCGGCGAAGGCGTTCTGCGGGCCGCCGTCCATCTCGGGCGGGATGTGGGCGCCGTGGAAGTGCACGGAGGTGTCCGCGCCCAGGGTGTTGGTGATGTTCAGCAGGGCTGCGGTGCCGGTGGTCCACTTCATGGTCGGGCCGAGGTAGGACCCGTTGTAGCCCGCGGTGGTGCTGGTGACGCCGCTGATCACCTCGCTCGTGCCGGTCTTCGCGGTCAGGGTGTAGGTGGTGGTGCCGTCGGACGTGGTGCCCTCCAGCAACTCCGGGATGTCGAGGGTGCCGGTGGCGGTCGTCGCCGCGGACGCCTTGTTGCCGTTGCCGCCGGTCAGCAGGGAGAAGGCGGCTCCCGCCGCGCCGACGGCGCCGAGTCCGACCCCGGCCATCCCGCCGAGGAACTTCCGCCGGTGCAGGCCCTTGCCGCCGCGGCCCCTGGTCTCCTTGGAGTGCTCGTCCTTGCGGCCCCGGCCGCTCCTCGCGTGGGCGCCCTTGCTCTGCTCTCCCGCGCCGGCGGCGGGATCTGTCGTGTGGGTCATGGCAGCGGAGCTTTGGACTAAAGCCTATGTAAAGACTGAGCCGAAATTAGGAGCGAGCCGAGGACCCTGTGCGGGTGCCCTGTGCCTCAACTTCCTTGAGAAAAACCCGAGTTGGCAGGCCGCAGGTCATCTTCGGGGAGTGGGACACATCGGACGGCCGACTCTCATCAACTGTTCACGATATTGAGTACATATGACCTGCATCACGATGGCTCGTCAGGTGGAGGCGGTCTGCGTCACTTTCCGCGCCTCTTCGACGAGCCGCAGGTACCGGTCCCAGTCCCAGTGCTCACCGGGGTCGGTGTGGTCCGTCCCCGGCACCTCCACATGCCCGATGATGTGCTCGCGGTCGACGGGTATGTCGTACCGCCGGCAGATCGCCGCGGTCAGCCGGGCGGACGCGGCGTACATCGCGTCCGTGAAGTCCTGCGGACGGTCCACGAACCCCTCGTGCTCGATGCCGACACTGCGCTCGTTGTACGACCGATTGCCCGCGTGGTACGCCACGTCCAGCTCGCGGATCATCTGCGTGACGTGCCCGTCCTTGCCCACGATGTAGTGCGCGGCCGCCTTGTGCCCCGGGTCCTCGAACGCCTTCACGGCGCTGTCCAGATCGCCCTGCGTGACATGGACGACGACCATGTCGATCCCGAAGTCGTCCGGCCGGTCCGCCCAGCGGAAGTTGGCCTCCGACGCCGCCACCCACCGCGCGCCCGTGTAGTCGACCGCGCCCTCCACCCGCTGTCTGCGCACCCCGGGCAGTCGCCAGTACAGCCGGGCCAGCTCCTCACGCGCCAGCACGCCCGTGCCGACCGCGGCCGCCGCCCCGCCGATCAGCAGCGCCCGCCGCCCGATCCGCCGGTCGGAGTCGCCCTTCCTCGCCCCCATGCGCAGTCCTTTCTCGCCCCTCGAGATCGTCAACGGATACTCGCGGGCTCCGGTTCCCGGCGCCCCGTACCCTGGAAGGGCTATGACTGAGACTGAGACCTCGCAGCGTCCCCGCCCCCTCCGCGTACTCGCCGCCATGTCCGGCGGGGTCGACTCCGCCGTCGCCGCCGCCCGCGCCGCCGAAGCCGGCCATGAGGTGACCGGTGTGCACCTCGCGCTCTCCGCGAACCCGCAGTCCTTCCGCACGGGCGCGCGGGGCTGTTGCACCATCGAGGACTCCCGGGACGCCCGCCGCGCCGCCGACGTCATCGGCATCCCGTTCTACGTGTGGGACCTCGCCGACCGCTTCCGCGAGGACGTGGTCGACGACTTCGTCGCCGAGTACGAGGCCGGCCGCACCCCCAACCCGTGCCTGCGCTGCAACGAGAAGATCAAGTTCGCCGCGCTGCTCGACAAGGCGCTCGCACTGGGCTTCGACGCGGTGTGCACGGGCCACTACGCGCAGGTCGTCGTCCGCGAGGACGGCACCCGCGAGCTGCACCGGGCCTCCGACATGGCCAAGGACCAGTCCTACGTCCTGGGCGTCCTGGACGACCGCCAGCTCGCCCACGCGCTCTTCCCCCTCGGCGACACCGTGACGACGAAGGACGAGATCCGCGCGGAGGCCGAGCGGCGGGGCCTGGCCGTCGCCAAGAAGCCCGACTCCCACGACATCTGCTTCATCGCCGACGGCGACACCCAGGGCTTCCTCGCGAACAAGCTGGGCCGGGCCGAGGGCGACATCGTCGACGAGTCCGGCGCGAAGATCGGCACCCACGAGGGCGCGTACGGCTTCACCATCGGCCAGCGCAAGGGCCTGCGCATCGGCACCCCGGCCGCCGACGGCAAGCCGCGCTACGTCCTCGACATCTCCCCGGTGAACAACACCGTGACGGTCGGCCCGGCCGCCTCCCTCGACGTCGGCGCGCTGACCGCGATCAAGCCCCGCTGGTGCGGCGCCGCCCCGAGCGGCCCCGGCGTGTACACGGCCCAACTGCGCGCCCACGGCGGCGAGACCGAGGTGACCGCGGAGCTGATCGACGGCCGTCTGGAGGTCACGTTCACCGAGCCCGTCCGCGGCGTGGCGCCCGGCCAGGCGATCGTGCTCTACGACGACACCCGCGTGGTGGGCTCGGCCACGATCGCGTCCACGGTGCGGGCGACGGCCGGGGTCTCCTGACCACCGGCCCCGCGGCCATGAGCCCTGCCGCCGTCAGTCCTGCCGGGCGAAGAACTCCGCCAGCACCGGCGCGAGGACGGCCGGGTCCACCATGTGCGTCTGGCCCTCGAGCGTGAGGTACGCGCCGTCGGGAACCGCGTCCGCGACGGCCCGTACGGCCTCGCGCAGCCACGGCGGACTCGCGCCGCCCGCCACCGCCAGCACCGGCACGCCGACCGAGGCCAGCCGCTCCCGGGGGACCGCCCCGCCCGCCATGACGGCGTCGTCGTACGCGAGGGTCGGCGCGATGGCCTCCATGCCCTCCCACATGGGCGATCGGCGCGCGCCCTGGATCATCTCCTCGGCCAACCCCGTCAGCCGCAGGAACAGCTCCACGGCGTCCCCGCGCCGCCCGCGCGCGAGCGCCTCGGTGAGGTTCGCCGTGTACGCGGCGCGCTCCCGCACGCCCTCCTCGTCGACGGCGAACGGCGTCTCGTACACGGCCGCCCGGCGCACCGGCAGCCCGCTCGCCGCGGCCTCCAGCACCAGTGCGCCGCCCGACGAGACGCCGTAGAGCGCCGCCTCGCCGCCCGCCGCGTCGACGAGGGCCGCCAGGTCCTCGACCTCGCGCCGCACGTCGTACGGGGCCGTGTCGCCGCTGTCGCCGCGGCCTCGGCGGTCGTACCAGAGGACGGTGAAGCGGTCCGCGAGCAGCCGGGCCAGGGGCGCCACGGTGCCGCCCGTGGACATCGCCCCGCTCACCAGGATGACCGCGGGGCCCTGTCCGGCGCTGGTGTACGCGAGTTCGGTGCCGTCGCGGGAAATCGTCTTCTTGTCCATGTCTGTGCAGACTGCCGCACGGCGGTGCGGTCATCGGGCTACGACACTTCCACCTCGTAGAAGCACAGGTGGTTCCTGATCGCGGCGACGTCCGGCTTGGGGTCGGGATACGACCACACCAGATCGGCCGCGTCCGGCAGCGACCAGTAGGAGGCCGTGCCCTTGAAGGGGCAGTGGGTGTGGGTGTCGGAGGCGGTCAGCAGGTCCATGCGGACGTCCGCCTCGGGGATGTAGTACCGCGCGGGACAGCCGGTCTCGTGCAGCACCAGAGCCCGGTCGGTCTCGGCCAGCACATGGCCCGCGTGGACGGCCCTGATGTGCCGGTCGGACTGCTCGACGGTGATCGTGTGTCCTGGAGTCATGCCGGAAAAGCACTGGCGCGCGCCTCGTTCTTCCCGGATACGGTGACGGGATGCGCATATGTGTCTTCCTCTCCGCCGCCGATCTCGACGACCGCTACACGCGCCCCGCGCGCGAGTTCGCGGAACTGCTGGGCAAGGGTGGTCACACGCTGGTGTGGGGCGGTTCGGATGTCGGCCTGATGAAGGTGGTCGCGGACGGCGTGCAGCAGGCGGGCGGCCGGCTGTGCGGGGTGTCGGTCGACTTCCTCGCGGCCAAGGCGCGGCCCGGCGCCGACGAGATGGTCATCGCGCGCGACCTCGCCGAACGAAAGCGGCTGCTCCTGGAGAAGGCCGACGCGGTCGTCGTCATGGTCGGCGGGACGGGCACGCTGGACGAGGCCACCGAGATCCTGGAGCTCAAGAAGCACGGCCACACCGACAAGCCGGTCGTGCTCCTGAACACCGCGGGCTTCTACGACGGCCTCAAGGAGCAGTTCCGGCGCATGGAGGACGAGGGCTTCCTGCCCCTTCCCCTCACCGACCTGGTCTTCTTCGCCGAGGAGCCGGTGGGCGCGCTGGCCTACCTCGAAGAGAGCCAGGGCATCGCGTAGGCACGCCGTGATGCGAGCATGGCGGGCATGGCTACTCATGTGATCACCGGAGCGGGCTCCGGCATCGGCGCCGCCGTCGCCCGTCGGCTGCACGCGCGCGGGGACGAACTCGTGCTGCACGCGCGCGACGCGGGCCGCGCGAAGGAGCTCGCGGCGCAGTTCCCCGGGGCCCGGACCCTGGTCGGCGACCTGGCCGATCCCGACAAGCTGAGCTGGGCCTTCTCCCACCAGTCGCTGCCGGACCGGGTCGATTCCCTGCTGCACATCGCCGGCGTGGTCGACCTCGGCCCCGTCGGCGACCTGACCCCGAAGTCCTGGCGTCACCAGCTCAACGTCAACCTGATCGCGCCCGCCGAGCTGACCCGCCACTTCCTGCCCCAACTCCGCACCGCCCGCGGCCAGGTGGTCTTCGTGAACTCCGGGGCGGGCCTGCGGGCGAGCGCCGAATGGTCCGCGTACGCCGCCTCCAAGCACGGCCTGAAGGCCCTCGCGGACTCGTTGCGGGCCGAGGAGCACGGCAACGGCGTCCGCGTCACCTCCGTCTACCCCGGCCGCACCGCCAGCCCCATGCAGGCCAAGGTCCACCAGCAGGAGGGCAAGGAGTACGACCCCGCGGAGTGGATCGACCCGGAGTCGGTGGCGACGACGATCCTGATGGCGATCGACCTGCCCGGCGACGCGGAGGTCAACGATCTGACGGTACGACCGGGACGCTGAGGGCCCGGAGCTACGTAGGCTGCACCCGTGAACCCACACTTCAGTTTCGGCCCCGCCACCGGCATCGGCTCCCTGCCGGGCGGTGACGCCCGCGAGGCCGCCAAGACCGTCACCGGGTCCTTCGAGGACTTCCCGTTCCTGGCCGAGCTGCCGGCCCGCGGTCCCGGCGCGGACATGATCGGCCGGACCGCGGGGATGCTGGTCGAGCTGTACGCGCGCGTGGAGCCCAGCGGCTGGCGGCTCGGCGACCGGCCGGGGCGGGACACCAAGCGGGCCCGGTCCTGGCTGGGGGAGGACCTCGACGCGCTGGAGGAGTTCACCCAGGGCTACGAGGGCCAGGTGAAGGTGCAGGCGGTCGGGCCCTGGACGCTCGCCTCCGCCCTGGAGCTGAAGAACGGCGAGGCAGCGCTCTCCGACCCCGGCGCCTGCCGTGACCTCGCCGGTTCCCTCCGCGAGGGCCTGCGTCAGCACCTCGCCGAGGTACGCCGTCGGCTGCCCGGCGCGCAGCTCGTGCTCCAGCTCGACGAGCCCTCCCTCACCTCCGTGCTCCGCGGCCATGTGAAGACCGCCAGCGGCTACCGCACCCACCGCGCGGTCGACCGGCAGGTCGTGGAGGCCACGCTCCGGGACGTCGTCGGGGTGCAGGGCGAGGACCCCGTCGTGGTCCACTCCTGCGCACCGGACGTCCCGTTCGCCCTGCTGCGCCGGGCGGGTGCGGCGGCGGTCTCCTTCGACTTCTCGCTCCTCACCGAGCGTGACGACGACGTCATCGGCGAGGCGGTGGAAGCCGGCACCCGGCTCTTCGTCGGTGTCGTGCCCGGCACCGATGCCGCATTGTCAGACCCTGCCGGTAGCGTCATGGGTGTCAGGACGCTGTGGCGCAGGCTGGGGCTGCGACCGGGGCTGCTCGCGGAGGCCGTCACCCTCACTCCGTCGTGCGGCCTCGCGGGGGCTTCCCCCGCGTACGCCCGCCATGCACTCGCCCACTGCGTCCGGGCGGCGAGATCCCTCGCGGACAACCCAGAGTAACGGGAGGACAACACGGTGGCCGGCGACAGGCAAGCGGAGACGACGGTGCCCAGCGAGGCACGGGAGCAGCACGCGCAGCTCGCTGAGCAGATCGAGGAGCACCGCTTCCGGTACTACGTGAAGGACGCTCCCGTCATCAGCGACGCGGAGTTCGACAGGCTCCTGCGCGCCCTGGAGGCGCTGGAGGAGGAGTACCCCGAGCTGCGTACGCCCGACTCCCCGACCCAGAAGGTCGCGGGCGCGTACGAGGCTGCATTTGCCGGCGCGGCGTTCTCGGCCGTCCAGCACCGCGAGCGCATGCTGTCGCTCGACAACGCCTTCGACGACCTGGAACTCGCGGCGTGGGCGGAGCGCGTCCACAAGGACATCGGCGCCTCCGCCTACCACTTCCTGTGCGAGCTCAAGGTCGACGGTCTCGCCGTCAACCTCACGTATGAGAACGGCCGGCTCACGCGCGCGGCGACCCGCGGCGACGGCCGCACAGGCGAGGACATCACGCCCAACGTGCGCACCATCGCCGAGATCCCGGACCGCCTCGCGGGCGACGGAGTGCCCTCGCTCGTGGAGATCCGCGGCGAGGTCTACTTCCCGATGGAGAAGTTCGAGGAGCTCAACGCCCGGCTGGTCGAGGCCGGCGACAAGCCCTTCGCCAACCCGCGCAACGCGGCGGCCGGTTCGCTGCGCCAGAAGGACCCGCGTGTCACCGCCTCCCGCCCGCTGCACATGGTCGTGCACGGCATCGGCGCGCTGGAGGGCTACGAGGGCATGGACCGCCTCTCCGAGGCCTACGACCTGCTCAAGGGCTGGGGCCTGCCCACTTCTCCGCACAACAGGGTGGTCGGCGACCTCGACGGAGTACGGCAGTTCATCGCCTACTACGGCGAGAACCGGCACTCGGTGGCGCACGAGATCGACGGGGTCGTCGTCAAGCTGGACGAGATCCGGCTCCAGGGGCGGCTCGGCTCCACCGCGCGTGCGCCGCGCTGGGCGATCGCCTACAAGTACGCGCCGGAAGAGGTCAACACCAAGCTGGTCAACATCCGCGTGGGCGTCGGCCGCACGGGCCGGGTGACGCCGTACGCGCAGGTCGAGCCGGTGACGGTGGCCGGGTCCGAGGTCGAGTTCGCCACCCTGCACAACCAGGACGTGGTCAAGGCCAAGGGCGTCCTCATCGGCGACACCGTGGTGCTGCGCAAGGCCGGTGACGTGATCCCGGAGATCCTCGGCCCGGTCGTCGACCTGCGGGACGGCAGCGAGCGCGAGTTCGTGATGCCGGCCGAGTGTCCGGCATGCGGCGAGGCACTGCGGCCGATGAAGGAGGGGGACATCGACCTGCGCTGCCCCAACGCCCGTGCCTGCCCCGCCCAGTTGCGCGAGCGGGTGTTCTACCTGGCCGGCCGCAAGGCGCTGGACATCGAGCAATTCGGTTACGTCGCCGCGGCCGCCCTCACCAACCCGCTGGAGCCGACCGACCCGCCGCTGCGGAACGAGGGCGACCTGTTCGACCTCACCATCGAGCAGCTGCTGCCCATCAAGGCGTACGTCCTCGACCAGGACAGCGGACTGCCCAAGCGGGATCCGAAGACGGGCGAGGAGAAGGTCGCCACGGTCTTCGCCAACCAGCAGGGCGAGCCGAAGAAGAACGCGCTCGCCATGCTGGAGAACATCGCCGCCGCCAAGGAGCGCCCCCTCGCGCGCCTCCTCACCGGTCTGTCGATCCGTCACGTCGGCCCCGTCGCGGCCGAGGCGCTGGCCCGCGAGTTCCGCTCGATCGAGCGCATCGAGCAGGCCACCGAGGAGGAGCTGGCGGGCACCGACGGGGTCGGCGCCATCATCGCGGCCTCGCTCAAGGAGTGGTTCGCCGAGGACTGGCACCAGGAGATCCTCCGCAAGTGGAAGGACGCCGGCGTCCGGATGGAGGAGGAGAGCTCCGAGGAGGACGAAGGCCCGCGGCCCCTCGAAGGACTGACGGTCGTCGTCACCGGCACCCTCGAACACTTCACCCGCGACCGCGCCAAGGACGCCCTGCAGAGCCGCGGAGCGAAAGTGACCGGTTCTATTTCAAAGAAGACCTCATTCGTCGTGGTGGGTGACAACCCGGGATCGAAATACGACAAGGCGATGCAGCTGAAGGTGCCGGTTCTCGACGAGGACGGCTTCACCGTCCTGCTCGAACAAGGGCCCGAAGCGGCGGCCGAAGTCGCCCTCCCGACCGGCGAATCCACCGAGGAGCCGACGGCGGAGTCCACCGAGGAGCCGACCGGGAATTCGATCGAGGAATAACGAAGCGCGGCGGTTGAAGGCCACCCGATCGGCGCATACCAGATGCATACGGGTGGCCGGGGCGCATTCGGGCAACCGTCGACGACCGCTGCCCGTGGAAGCCTTCTGCGGCCTACTGTTGAGATGTGCGCCTGCCGTGCCCAGCTGCGGTCGGGGCATCCCCTGCTCCTGAGGAGCAAAGGGAAAGGGTTTTCCAGCGCGGCGCCGCCCGGGGTTGTCAGGCAACTGGCCGCGTGGCGTGGGCACCGCCGGCTGTGAGAGGGACGGGAATGGAACCGACCGAGAGCGCCGCCGCGGACTCGACGGTGCGCCGACGCCGGGTCGCCGGCGTCTGGTGGGCGAGTTGGCGGACAGCGCGCTCCGAGCGACAGCCGGGCACACAGGCGTATCCGCCGCGCCCCGCCCCGCACACGGCGCCGCGCCCCGCCCCGCACACGGCGCCGCGCCCCGCCCCGCACACGGCGCCGCGCCCCGCCCCGCACACGGCGCCGCGCCCCGCCCCGCACCCTTCCCTGGAGAACCGGGCCTCCGCCGCACTGCCCCCCGGCGCGCCCGGCGCCGGACCCGACCGGCACCTGTCCTGGCCCGCGCTGCCCGCGGCGGTCGTCGCGGCCGCCTCCTTCGCCCTCGGCGCCGGCTTCTACCGCGCCTTCACCGGCGGCCACGCCCTCTTCCCGTCCGGCACGGTCGGCTGGGCGCTGGCCCTGCTCGCCGGCGTCATCGTCGGCCACCTGGTCCTGCTCGGCCGCGCCCGCTGGTGGGGCGGCACCGGCTCCGGCGCCGCCCTCACCCTCGCCGTCCTGCTGCTCTACGGCTGGGTGCCGGCCGGCATGGTCAGCCTCACCGTCGTCGTCCTGGTCGGCATAGCCAGGCGCCACCGCTGGCGGCAGGGCATCCTGCACGGCGCGGTGGACATCCTCGGCATCGGCGCGGGCGCGCTGCTGCTCGCCGCCTGCGGCCGGATACCGTCCGTCGAGCGCCCCTGGACCCCCGACACCTGGTCGGTCTACACCGGCCCCCAGGTGGTCCTGGTGGCCGTCGCCTACCTCGCCGTCACCCGCGTCCTGCTCTGGTATCTGCACGCCCCCCGCACCGGCGGACTGCCCACCGTCGCCCGGACGGCCCTGGTCAGACAGGGCCTCGTCGCCGTCGCCCTGCTGGGCATCGCCCCGCTGGTCTGCGTGGTGGCCGTGGCCAAGCCGATCCTGCTGCCGCTGTTCGCCATCCCGCTCATCGCCCTCGACTCCACCCTGTGGATGGCCCGCGCCCGCGCGGAGGAGCAACTGCGCGACCCGCTGACCGGCCTGCCCAACCGGCAGTGGCTGCTGGAGCGCATCTGGACCGCGCTGGACGACGCCGAGCGCATCGGCGTCCGGGCCGCCCTGATGCTCATCGACCTGGACCGTTTCCGCTCGGTCAACGACACCCTCGGCCATCTCGCGGGCGACCGCCTCCTGCTCCAGATAGCCGATCGGCTGCGGCTGGCCCTGCCGCGCGGCGCGGAGGTCGCGCGGCTCGGCGGGGACGAGTTCGCCGTCTTACTGCCCGTCGCCGACTCCACCACCTCGGCGAGCCGGATCGCCCGCGCCCTGGTATCCGACCTCAGCTCGCCGCTCGACCTCGACGGGCTCACCCTCGTCCTGGAGGCGAGCGCCGGCGTCGCCGTCTTCCCCGACCACGCCATGGACGCGGAAGGCCTGCTGCGCCGCGCCGACGTGGCGATGTACCAGGCCAAACGGGACCGTACGGGCGTGGAGGTGTACGAGTCCAAGCGCGACTCCAACACCCCCGACCGGCTCGGCCTGCTCGGCGACCTGCGGCGCGCGCTCGACGCGCACGAGGTCCAGCTGCACTACCAGCCGAAGGTCCGCTTCGACGGGCAGGTGGCGGGCCTGGAGGCCCTGGTCCGCTGGGTGCACCCCGAGCGCGGGAAGGTGCCGCCGGACGAGTTCATAGCGATCGCCGAGTCGTCGGGGCTGATGCCCCATCTGACGGAGTACGTGCTTGACACGGCGCTCGCCCAGGTCGCGAAGTGGCGGGCCCAGGGGCTGTACGTGCCGGTCGCGGTGAACGTCTCCCCGCGCGATGTGCACACCCCGGGCTTCGCGGGCTCGGTGGCGGCGCGGCTGGCCCGGCACGGAGTGCCCGCGGGATCGCTCCAGCTGGAGATAACGGAACACGTCCTCCTGGAGGACCCGCAGCGCGCCGCCGACACCCTCAACGGGCTGACCGGCCACGGCGTGAAGATGTCCCTGGACGACTTCGGCACCGGCTACTCCTCCCTGGTGCATCTGCGCCGGCTGCCCGTGAGCGAGCTGAAGATCGACCGCTCCTTCGTGGCCCGCCTCGCCGTCGACAACGAGGACGCGGAGATCGTGCGCTGCACGGTCGACCTCGCGCATTCCCTGGGCCTGCTGGTGGTCGCCGAGGGCGTCGAGGACGACGAGACCTGGGAGCGGCTGCGCGACCTCGGCTGTGACGCCGTCCAGGGCTGGCTGGTGGCCGCGGCGATGCCCCCCGAGGAGACGACGGCCTGGCTCCGGGCCCGCGGCTCAAGAGGCTGGCAACGCCCCAAGGCGGCCCTGCCGGCCGCGGCCTCCGACGAGTAGCCCCGCCGAGCCGCACCGGGCTGTACCGCCCCTGGGTAATCCGTGTCACTGGTTCGAGGCCCCGCCCCCTAGGATTGGCCCCAAACCACATCTCACTTCACTCACCCCAGAGGAACGCTGCATGCCTGGCATCACGCGCGAGGAGGTCGCCCACCTCGCCCGGCTGGCGCGTCTGGAGCTGAAGCCCGAAGAGCTCGAACACTTCGCGGGACAGCTGGACGACATCATCGGCGCGGTCGCCCGCGTCAGCGAGGTCGCCGACCAAGACGTACCGCCGACCTCGCACCCGCTCCCGCTGACGAACGTCATGCGGGCGGACGAGGTCCGTCCGTCGCTCACCCCCGAGCAGGCGCTCTCCGGCGCCCCGGCCCAGGAGCAGCAGCGTTTCAAGGTGCCGCAGATCCTGGGGGAGGACTAACCGCCATGACGGACAACGTCAACATCATCAAGCTCACCGCGGCCGAGACCGCCTCGAAGATCGCCTCCGGCGAGCTCACGGCCGTCCAGGTCGCCGAGGCCCACCTGGCGCGCATCGAGGCCGTCGACGAGAAGGTGCACGCCTTCCTGTACGTCGACCGCGAGGGCGCTCTCACGCAGGCCCGCGCCGTCGACGAGAAGCGGGCGCGGGGCGAGAGGCTCGGCCCGCTGGCCGGCGTCCCGCTCGCGCTCAAGGACATCTTCACCACCGAGGGCATCCCGACGACTGTCGGCTCGAAGATCCTCGAGGGCTGGATCCCGCCGTACGACGCGACGCTCACCAAGCGGCTGAAGGCGGCCGACGTCGTCATCCTCGGCAAGACCAACATGGACGAGTTCGCCATGGGGTCCTCCACCGAGAACAGCGCCTACGGCCCGACCGGCAACCCCTGGGACCTCACCAAGATCCCCGGCGGCTCCGGCGGCGGTTCGTCCGCGGCCCTCGCCTCCTTCCAGGCTCCCCTCGCCATCGGCACCGACACCGGCGGCTCCATCCGCCAGCCGGCCGCCGTCACCGGCACGGTCGGCGTGAAGCCGACGTACGGCGCGGTCTCCCGCTACGGCATGGTCGCCTTCTCCTCCTCCCTCGACCAGGGCGGGCCCTGTGCCCGGACGGTCCTGGACGCGGCGCTGCTGCACGAGGTCATCGCCGGGCACGACCCGCTGGACTCGACGTCGATCGACGCGCCCGTCCCGCCGGTCGTCGAGGCCGCCCGCAACGGCAGCGTCGACGGCATGCGCGTCGGCGTCGTCAAGCAGTTCCGCGGCGAGGGCTACCAGGCCGGCGTCATCCAGCGGTTCGACGAGTCCGTCGCGCTGCTGAAGGACCTGGGCGCCGAGATCGTCGAGCTGGACTGTCCGTCCTTCGACCTCGCCCTGTCGGCGTACTACCTGATCGCGCCGTCCGAGTGCTCGTCCAACCTCGCCCGCTTCGACGGCCTGCGCTACGGCCTCCGTACGGGCGACGACGGCACCCATTCGGCCGAGGAGGTCACCTCCTTCACCCGTGAGGCGGGCTTCGGCCCCGAGGTGAAGCGCCGCATCATGCTCGGCACGTACGCGCTGTCGAGCGGCTACTACGACGCCTATTACGGCTCGGCCCAGAAGGTCCGCACGCTCATCACGCGCGACTTCGAGAAGGCCTTCGAGCAGGTCGACGTGATCGTCTCCCCGACGACCCCGACCACCGCCTTCGCGATCGGCGAGCGCGCCGACGACCCGATGGCGATGTACCTGGCCGACCTGTGCACGATCCCGACCAACCTGGCGGGCAACGCGGCCATGTCGCTGCCCTGCGGTCTCGCCCCCGAGGACAACCTCCCGGTCGGTCTTCAGATCATCGCCCCGGCGCTGAAGGACGAGCGGCTTTACAAGGTCGGCGCCGCCGTCGAGGCCGCCTTCGTGGAAAGGTGGGGTCACCCGCTCCTCGAGGAGGCTCCGTCGCTGTGAGTGCACTGAACAAGGCCAAGGGCTTCAAGAAGTCCAAGTCCGGTACGTACCTGTCCATGGCCGGCACCGCGTTTGGCGCGATCGGTGTCGCCAAGCAGATCAAGAGGGCCCGCGCCGAGAACGACACGCTGCGGCTGATCGACGCCACCGTGTCCGCGGTCGCCGTCGTCACCGGCCTCGCCATCCTGTACCGCGAGCTGAAGCGGCTGGGCGACGACGACGTCCTGCTGGGCTGAGAGGGAAGTTTCACCGTGACCACCACGACCGACCTGGAGTCGTACGAGGACGCGCTGGCGTCGTACGACCCCGTCATGGGCCTCGAGGTCCATGTCGAACTCGGCACCAAGACGAAGATGTTCTGCGGCTGCTCGACCGAACTCGGTCAGGGCGCCAACACGCAGACCTGCCCCACCTGCCTCGGCATGCCCGGCGCGCTCCCGGTCGTCAACGCGATCGGCATCGAGTCGGCGATCAAGATCGGTCTCGCGCTGAACTGCGAGATCGCCGAGTGGTGCCGGTTCGCCCGGAAGAACTACTTCTATCCGGACATGCCGAAGAACTTCCAGACCTCCCAGTACGACGAGCCGATCGCCTTCAACGGCTTCCTCGACGTGCAGTTGGAGGACGGCGAAACCTTCCGCGTGGAGATCGAGCGCGCCCACATGGAGGAGGACACCGGCAAGTCGACACACGTCGGCGGCGCCACCGGCCGGATCCACGGCGCGTCCCACTCCCTGTTGGACTACAACCGCGCCGGCATCCCGCTCATCGAGATCGTCACCAAGCCGATCGAGGGTGCGGGCGAACGCGCTCCCGAGGTCGCCCGGGCGTACGTCCGTGAGCTGCGCGAGGTCATCCGGGCGCTCGGCGTGTCGGAGGCCCGCATGGAGATGGGCCAGATGCGCTGCGACGTGAACCTGTCGCTGCGCCCGCACGGCCGGGAGAAGTTCGGCACCCGCAGCGAGACCAAGAACGTGAACTCGCTGCGGTCCGTGGAGCGCGCCGCCCGGTTCGAGATCCAGCGGCACGCGGCCGTCCTGAACGGCGGCGGCACGATCATCCAGGAGACCCGCCACTTCCACGAGGACACCGGGTCGACGACCTCGGGCCGCGTGAAGGAGGAGGCCGAGGACTACCGGTACTTCCCGGAGCCCGACCTGGTGCCGATCGCCCCGTCCCGCGAGTGGGTCGAGGAGATCCGCGCGGGCCTGCCCGAGCTGCCGTTGGCCCGCCGGGGCCGGCTGATCGCCGAGTGGGGCATCTCCGCCACCGACATGCAGTCGATCCTCAACGCCGGCGCCCTGGACCTGATCGTCGCCACGATCGACGCCGGCGCCGACGCGGCCTCCGCCCGCAAGTGGTGGATGGGCGAACTGGCGCGCAGCGCCAACGAGTCCGGGAAGTCCCTGGACGAGCTGGCGATCACGCCCGAGCAGGTCGCCCGGGTCACCGAGCTGGTCACGTCCGGGGATCTGAACGACAAGCTGGCCCGTCAGGTCATCGAGGGCGTCCTCGCGGGCGAGGGCGCCCCGGACGAGGTCGTCGTCAAGCGCGGGCTGAAGGTCGTCTCCGACGACTCGGCGCTCGGCACGGCCGTCGACGAGGCGATCGCCGGCAACCCGGGCGTCGCCGAGAAGATCCGCGGCGGCAAGGTCGCCGCCGCCGGCGCCCTCGTCGGCGCCGTGATGAAGGCCACGCGCGGACAGGCCGACGCGGCCCGCGTCAAGGAGCTGATCCTGGAGAAGCTGGGCGTCAGCGAGGGCTGAGGCCCACAAGCCTCACGAAGGGATGCACCGAGTCGTCGGTGCATCCCTTCTCCCGTTCTCAGCCCGACGCGCTACGCTCGCCCGCCATGAGTGCACGAACCGACTCCGACCCCGACAGCGACATGGAGGACGGCGGCGCGAAGGACGGCGAGACAGAGCACGGCGAGACGAAGGACGTCGACATCGAGGACGCGGACGACGAACTCGGCTTCGAGGACGCGCGGCGGGCCCGCTGGACGGCGACCGGCACCGGAGCGCTGCTCACCCTCGCCGGCCTCGCCGCGTCCCTGCTGCGCCTCAGCGGCTCCTCCCCGGCGCTCGTCCCGGCGGCCTACGCCCTCGGCGCGGCCGTCTGCGCCCTCGCCGCGCTGCTGGGCTCCCGCGGCCGCACCCGGCGCGCGCTGTGGCTGCTGATAGCCGGCGTGATGGTGATGGCGTTCGGCGACCAGGCCGACTGACACCGTCGTCGTTGCCGACTGACACCGTCGTCGTTATTGTCCTGTGATCTGCCTCGCAGTCTTGTGAAAAGTCGCACCAACGCATCAAAAGATCTTCAACGCCTGCAAGAGTGAACACACATCGCTCATAAGTTCTTTGCGGGCTGTTCAGTTCATGTACGACTGTTCCCGGTCAAAGATCCACAATTCGGCCTCCGGGAGCACCAGTGGCAGCCCTCGCACGATGGTGTGTTCGCAACCGCCTTCTCGCGGTTCTGCTCTGGCTCCTCGCCCTCGGCGCCACGGCCGGCGCCGCCGTCGTCACCGGCACCGCGTACTCCAACGACTACGAGGTCCCCGGCACCGAGTCCGGCCGCGCCACCCAGCTGCTGGAGGAAGGCTTCCCGGATCTCGGCGGGGACAGCGACACCGTTGTCTGGCACACCGCCTCGGGAACCGTCCGCGCCGCCGACGTCGAACAGACCATGACCGGCACGCTGGAGCGGATCGCCGACCTGCCCGGCGTGGCCTCCGTCGCCGGCCCCTACGACGACCAGGGCAGCGCGCAGATCAGCAAGGACGGGCGGACGGCCTACGCCGTCGTCGTCTTCGAGGACCGCGCCGAGGACATCGACGAGCGCGAGGCGCGGGCCGTCGTCGACACCGCCCGGGCCGCCGGGACCGACGGGCTCCAGGTCGAGCTGGGCGGCACCGCGATCGGGCTCACCGAGTCCTCCGGCGGGCACCTCGCCGAGGTCGTCGGCGTGGTCGTCGCCGCGGTCGTGCTGTTCCTCGCCTTCGGCTCGCTCGCCGCGTCGCTGCTGCCCATCGCCACCGCCCTGGTCGGCGTCGGCACCGCGTACGCGGGCATCGTGCTGCTCGGACACGCCATGACCGTCGCCGACTTCGCGCCCATGCTCGGCATGCTCGTCGGGCTCGGCGTCGGCATCGACTACGCGCTGTTCATCGTGACCCGGCACCGGCGCGGGCTGAAACGCGGGCTCACGGTCACCGAGGCCGCCACGAACGCCGTCGCCACCACCGGACGCGCGGTCGTCTTCGCGGGCGCCACCGTCTGCATAGCCCTGCTCGGCATGTTCATCCTGCGCCTGAGCTTCCTCAACGGCGTGGCCATAGCGGCCTCCCTGACCGTCGTGCTCACCGTCGCCGCCTCCGTGACCCTGCTGCCCGCGCTGCTGTCCTTCATCGGCATGCGCGCCCTCAGTCGCCGCGAGCGCCGCCGGCTCGACGAGCACGGGCCCCAGCCGGAGGTGCCGGCCGGGTTCGCCGCCCGCTGGTCGGCGTTCGTGGAGCGCCACCCCAAGCTCCTCGGCTCCATCGCCCTGGCCGTCGTCTCCGTCCTCGCCCTGCCCGCCTTCGCCCTCCACCTCGGCACCTCCGACCAGGGCAACGCCCCGAAGTCGGCCACCACCCGCCAGGCCTACGACCTCCTCGCCGACGGTTTCGGCGCCGGCGTCAACGGTCCGCTGACGCTGGTGACCTCCGTCCACGGCGCCGAGGACCGGCTCGCCCTCGACAACCTGGACCTCGCCCTGCGCACCACCGAGGGCGTGGCGTCGGTGACCCCGGTGACCTTCGACTCCGCCGGCCGCACCGCGTACCTCACCGTCGTGCCGGAGTCCGCCCCGCAGTCGCAGCACACCAGCGAACTCGTCGACCGGCTGCGCACCGAGGTGCTGCCCCGCGCCGAGGCCGGCACCGCCCTCGACGTGCACGTCGGCGGGGTGACGGCCGGTTACGACGACTTCGCGGACGTCATCGTCGGCAAGCTGCCGCTCTTCGTGGGCGTCGTCATCGGCCTGGGCTGTCTGCTGCTCCTGCTCGCGTTCCGGTCCGTCGGCATACCCCTCAAGGCCGCCGCGATGAACGTGGCCGCCGTGGGCGCCGCCTTCGGGGTCGTCGTCGCGATCTTCCAGTGGGGCTGGGGGAGCGAGCTGCTCGGCCTCGGCCGGGCGGGGCCGATCGAGCCCTTCCTGCCCGTGATCATGGTGTCGGTGCTGTTCGGCCTCTCCATGGACTACCAGGTCTTCCTGGTCAGCCGGATGTACGAGGAGTGGCTGGAGACCGGCGACAACCGGCGCGCCGTCCGGATCGGGCTCGCCGAGACAGGCAGCGTGATCAACTCCGCGGCGGTCATCATGATCTCCGTCTTCCTCGCCTTCGTCCTCAGCGGCGACCGGGTGATCGCCATGTTCGGCATCGCCCTCGCCTCGGCCGTCGCTCTCGACGCGTTCGTCCTGCGCACCCTTCTCGTCCCCGCCCTCATGCACCTGCTCGGCGGCGCCAACTGGTGGCTGCCGCGCTGGCTGGACCGGCGGCTGCCGCGGATCAGCATCGAGCCGCCCGAGTCCCGCGCCGCCCATGAGAGGCTCACCGAGGTAGTGGAGGCACTCGAGAAGGAGCCGCGGCCGGATGTACGCGATATCGCTGGGTGACGACGGAGCGGAACTGCGCCCGCTGGACCCCTGGCACGCCGAGGAGTTCCTGGCGCACCTGGACCGCGGCCGGGAGTTCATCAACCGGTACGTGCCCTTCGGCTCCAAGGCCACCGACGTGGCCGGCGCGCGGGAGGCGCTCCAGCGGTACGCCGACATGCGCGCCGCCGACACCGGCTCGCTGCACGGCATCTGGCAGGACGGCACGCTCGTCGGCGGGGTGCTCTTCCTGAACTTCGACGCCGAGGCGGCGAACTGCGAGGTCGGCTGCTGGCTGGAGCCCGACGGCACCGGCCGCGGGCTGATCACCCGGGCCGTGCGCGTGCTGATCGACTTCGCCGTGGAGCAGCGCGGGATCCAGCGCGTCGAGTGGGTCGCCTCCGCCGGGAACACGCCCAGCCTGAACGTCGCCCGGCGGCTGGGGATGACCCGCGACGGCGTCCGACGGCAGGCCTACCCCTATCGTGGGGTGCGGCACGACCTCGAAGTGTGGTCCGTGCTGGCCCAGGAGTGGCGCGACGTACGCGCGCGCGGCGCTCACAACGATCATTAAGGGACCTCTCAGAGAGCGTCCGTACGGTGCGAGGTATGGGAACCAAGACTGTTGACGAGGCCGGCGCAGAGACCGGCCCCGAGACGAAGACCGACGACGAGAAGGTGGACGTCAGCAAGACCGACGCCTCGGCAGAGGCGACGCGGCCCCAGGAGACCGACGAGGCCGACGAGACCGACGAGGCCGCGGACTTCGAGGAAGGCGCCGACGAACTCGTCGCCGAGGAGGGTCCCACCGGCGTCGGCCAGGGCGCGGGCGCCGTCGTCGCCGCCGTGCTCGGCTTCGTGTCGCTCACCGGCAGCTGGATCGGCACGGTCGCCGGGGCCCGCCAGACCCTCGTCGGCCAGCTGGAGACCTCGTCGAGCACGAACGTGAGCGTCTCCAAGCAGATCGAGGTCATCTACGGCGACGCCTGGCAGACCACCGCGCTGTGGGGCGGCCTGTTCGCGCTGGCCGCGCTGGTCGTCGGCGTCGTCGTGCTGGCTCGCCCGGCCTTCGGCAACCCCGCCCGTCCGCAGGCGGCCTGGATCAAGTCGGTCTCCTGGGCCGGCGTCGCGCTCGGCGTCATCGGACTGCTCCTGGCCGTCCTGAAGTACACCGACGCGCTGCTCGGCCTGCCTTCCGCGAGCTGAGTACCCGCACGTCACGAGGGGTCTTAGGCCCGCCGTAAGCACCTTACGGCGGGCCTGGGGCCCCTCGGGCGCGTCTAAGGCCCCGCCCCCCGCCGAAGATGCGGAACTCTCCCGATGTGGCGGACCCCCCTGGGAGACGAAGGTTGAGGCATCGCAACGAGCGAAGCCGGAAACACCGACCTCAGGGGACACACACCATGTACGAGCACGAGCTTCAGCAGGCCCGTTCCGCCGAACTGCTCCGCCAGGCCGCACACGAGCGGCAGGTCCGCGAGGCCGTCCGCGGCGCTCGCGCCGCCCGCCGAGAGGCCGCCCAACGCGCCGCCGCCGAACGGTCGGACGGCGGCGCCGAGAGCGAATCGCATACCAGCCGCCTCCGCCGGCTCCGGTTCGCCCGGCCGGCGTGAACCCCCGGGCGGGGGTTGGCACGGTGGCGGAGGGCGGCCGCACAGGGGTCGGCCGCCCTTCCGCCGAGAGCCTGGGCGGCCCGGCGATAACCGCTGGGCCGTCCGCGCACCCGCGTGCGATGCTCGCCCCCGTGGAGACCAGGTCCGTCAGCCCCGTCTTCGTCGGTCGCGCCGACGAGTTGGACACCCTGAACGACGCGCTCGCCCGCGCCGCCGCGGGAGAGCCGCAGGCGCTGCTCATCGGCGGCGAGGCCGGGGTAGGCAAGACCCGGCTCGTCGAGGAGTTCGCCACGGCCGCCCACCGCCTGGGCGCGGTCGTCGCACTCGGCGGCTGCGTCGAGATCGGCGCCGACGGACTGCCCTTCGCCCCGTTCTCCACGGCGCTGCGCGCCCTGCGCCGGGCCCTGCCCGACGAACTGGCCGCCGCCGCGGCCGGTCAGGAGGAGGAACTCGCCCGGCTGCTGCCGGAGTTGGGCCGCAGCGGCACCGGCCGGCACGACGAGGAGGGCATGGCACGGCTCTTCGAACTCACCGCCCGCCTCCTGGAACGCGTCGCCGCCGACCGCACGGTCGTCCTCGCCCTGGAGGACCTGCACTGGGCCGACGCCTCCACCCGCCACCTCCTGTCCTACCTGCTGCGCACCCTGCGCACCGGCCGCCTCGTCGTCCTCGCCACCTACCGCGCCGACGACATCCACCGCCGCCACCCGCTGCGCCCCCTGCTCGCCGAACTCGACCGGCTGCGCACCGTCCGGCGCCTCGAACTCGCCCGCCTCACCCGCGACGAGGTCTGCCGCCAGATCGCCGGGATCCTGGCCCAGGAACCCGACCCCGACCAGGTCGACGACATCTTCCGACGCTCCGACGGCAACGCCTTCTTCGTCGAGGAACTCGCCGTCGCCGCCCACGAGGGCTCCCCGACCGGCCTCACCGACACCCTGCGTGACCTGCTGCTCGTCCGCGTCGAGGCGCTGCCCGAGGGCGCCCAGAAAATCGCCCGGATCGTCGCCGAGGGCGGCTCCACGGTCGAGTCCCGGCTGCTCGACGCCGTCGCCCGGCTCACCGAGGACGAGCTCATCGAGGCCCTGCGCGCCGCCGTGAACGCCAACCTCCTGCTCGCCACCCCAGCCGGCGACGGCTACCGGTTCCGCCACTCCCTCGTCCGCGAGGCCGTGAGCGACGACCTCCTGCCAGGCGAACGCTCCCGCCTCAACCGCCGCTACGCCGAAGCCCTCCAGACGGACCCGACCCTCGTCCCCGGCGAAGAGCGCGTCATGCGGCTGGCCAGCTACTGGTACCACGCGCACGACCCGGCGAAGGCCCTCCCCGCCGTCCTGGACGCGTCCGTCGAGGCCCGCTCCCGGCGCGCCTACAGCGAGCAACTGCGGCTCCTGGAACGGGCGATGGAACTGTGGGAGACCGCGCCCGAGGACATCCGGGCCGCCCTGCGCCCGGTCGACTACACCGAGTCCTTCCCTCCCTGCGGCTGCGACCCGGCCACCACCCCGTTGCGCTACCTCGACCTCATGGCCGAGGCCGCCGTCGCCGGCCGCTACTGCGGGGAACGCGAACGCGCCCTGAAGATCACCAAGCGCGCGCTGCGCCTGCTGGACGACGACAACGATCCCCTGCGCTCCGCCTGGTTCTGGGTGCAGCGCTCCCGGCTGGTGCGCTCCCTGGGTCGGGGCAGCGGCCGCGAGGAACTGGCCACCGCCCAGGACCTGGTGCGCGGTCTGCCGCCCAGCGAGGTGCACGCCGAGGTGCTCGTCCACATCGCCAACTGGTGCATGGTCCACGCCCCCGGCCCCGACGCCTTCGCCGACGCCGAGCGGGCCGTGGAGTACGCCCGTCTGGTCGGCGCCCGCGAGACCGAGCTCAACTCCCGCCAGATCCTCGGCGTCCTCATGGTCCACGCCGGCCATATCGAGGCCGGGCTCGCGGAACTGCACGAGGTCAGGGAACGCGCCCTCGCCGAGGACATGCCGTCCGTCGCCCTCAACGCCTACGTCAACCTGCCCTCCGAACTGGAGGCGGTCGGCCGCTCCCGGGAGGCCGTCCCGATCCTGGAGAAGGGCCTCGCCTTCGCCGCGCGCCACGGACTGCCCGACACCGAGGCCTGGACGGCGACCAACCTCACCGAGTCCTTGTTCTCCCTGGGCCGCTGGGAGGAGGCGGACCGCGCCTGCGCCCTCGCCGGACGGCTCGGCCAGGGCGTGGCGATCCGCGGCACGCACGCCACCATGTGCGCCGAACTCGCCTTCGCCCGAGGCGACTTCGCGGAGACCGGCCGCCAACTCGCCGCCGGGCAGGACTTCTTCGCCGCCCATGAACACGCGCCCCAGCACCACTTCCCCCTCGCCCGCCTCGCCATCGGACTCGCCGCGGCCGAGGGGCGCCTGCCGGACGCCCGCGCCTGCCTCGCGGCCCTCCTCGACCGCGACTTCCCGCCCGGCGCCCAGAACCACGCCTGGCCCCTGCTGCTCGCCGCCGCCTGCGCGGAGGGCGACGCCCGTGGGCTGCCGGCCGCCGAACCCGGTCGCGCCGACCTCCTCGACCGGATCCGCGCCGCCGCCAAGCAGCTCGCCACGCTCGCCCCCGTCTGGCAGGCCCACGAACGCTGGGTCCGCGCCGAACTCCTGCGCGCCGAGGGCCGCACCGACCCGGACGACTGGTCCGAGGTGGTCGCCGCCTTCGAGCGCCTCGAACGCCCCTACGACCTGGCCCGCACCCGGCTCCGCCTCGCCGAGGCGCTCCTCTCGGTCGGCGGCGACGACGAACGCGACCGGGCCGCGGAACTCCTCCGCCTCGCCCGCGCGGTCGCCACCCACCTCGGCGCCCACCCCGTCACCGAAGCCGTGACGCTGCTCGCCCGGCGCGCCCGGCTCCCGCTGGCCCTCGCCGCGGACCGCCCGGAAGCCTCGGCCGACCCTCTCACGACGCTCGGCCTCACCAGCCGGGAACGCGACGTCCTGCGCCTGGTCGCGGCTGGCCGCACCAACCGCCAGATCGCCGAGGAGCTCTTCATCTCCCCGAAGACAGCGAGCGTCCACGTCTCGAACATCCTCGCCAAGCTGGACGTCACCGGCCGCGGAGAGGCAGCGGCCCTGGCTCACCGACTGGACCTGTTCCCGCCGGGGGCGGGGGAGGGGGCGGTGACGCGATAATGGCGGCAGGCCACCAGGAGGGGACAGCGATGTTCAACGCCTTCGAGGAACTCTTCGCACCGGGCCGCAAGCACACCCGGGACGAGCAGAACAGGCTGGAGCTGACCCGGGAGGACGTCGGGGACGCCGATCCCGGGCGGGGACCGATAGACCTCGCGTCCGGCAAGGTCGTGGTGCGGGCACCCGAGGCGGCGCAGGAGGACGGGGCCTGAAGGGGCGCGGGGAACTGCGCGGCCGGCCGCGACGGACCCGCTGACGAGGTACCGGACCTTCTGGTCTCCAGCGGAGCGTCAGGTCACCTGAAGCTCCAGAATGCGGTCGTCCCCCGTCTTCGGGTCGCCGCGGCCGTCCGTGTTGCTGGTCGTGACCCAGAGTTTGTCGCCGCCCGCCGACACCACCGTGCGCAGCCGGCCGTACTCGCCCTCGAGGAAGGACTGCGGGTCCGCCGAGGCCGCCGTGCCCTTCAGCGGGATGCGCCACAGACGCTGTCCCCTCAGCCCGGCCATCCAGATGGAGCCCTCGGCGTAGGCGATGCCGCTGGGAGAGGCGTCGGCGGTGCCCCACTGGGCTATCGGGTTCTTGTAGGCGTCGTCCTTCGACCTGCCCTCCGTTTTCGGCCAGCCGTAGTTCGCGCCGGGCTCGATCGCGTTCAGTTCGTCCCATGTGTTCTGGCCGAACTCCGCTGCGAACAGACGCTGCTTGGAGTCCCAGGCCAGCCCCTGCACATTGCGGTGGCCGTACGAGTACACCGGAGAGTCCGGGAACGGGTTGCCGGGGGCCGGTTCGCCCTCCGGGGTCAGCCGCAGGATCTTGCCGCCCAGGGACTTCTTGTCCTGGGACAGCCCTCGGTCGCCGCTTTCGCCCGTGCCGACGTACAGCATCTTGTCCGGGCCGAAGGCGATCCGGCCGCCGTTGTGGATCGTGCCCTTCGGGATGCCCTTGAAGACCGTGTCGGGCGCTCCCAGCTGATTTCCGGCGGGCCGCTTCGGGTCGTAGATCATGCGGACGATGCGGTTGTCCGAGGCCGAGGTGAAGTACGCGTAGACCATGTGGTCCGAGGCGTAGTCAGGGGAGAGGGCCAGGCCCAGCAGGCCGCCCTCGCCCGCGGCGGAGACGCCCGGCACCTCGCCGACCCCGGTCTTCTCGCCCGTCTTGTCGTCCACCAGCGTGATCGTCCCCTCGTCGCGCGAGGCGACCAGCAGGCCGCCCTCGGGGAGCGGCGCCAGGCCCCAGGGGCTGTTCAGGCCCTCGGCGACCGTGCGCACCACCTTGACCGTGCCCTTCGCGGGCGGGGTCTCCTCGGCGGACGGCGAGGACGCGGACGCCGTCGTCGTGCCTCTCGGGGAGGCGCTTGCCTCGGCCCCGGCTGTTCCTCCGGTGTCGGAGGAACAGCCGGCCGTCAGCAGGAGTGCGCTCGTGGCCAACACGGCCGACACAGCTCGACGTCGCACGATCATGTCCCTTCGACACGGAGGCGCCTTGTGCAGGCTCCACCTGTCCTACGCCGCAGACGCCTCAGGGGTTCCCGATCCGCGTCGACCCGACCCGAACGCGGGACCCGGGAAGGGGATCCGGGACCCGGGAACGGGATCCAAGAGCGGCGCTCACTCCCACGATCCCCGTGCCCCCGGCAGTTCCGCCACCTCCGCCAGATCCTGCGGCGTCAGACGCAGCGCGGACGCCTCCGCGTTCTCCGTCACCCAGCGCTCGTGCTTGGCGCCGGGCACCGGGACGACGTGCCGGCCCTGCGCCAGCACCCAGGCCAGCGCCACCTGCGCCGCCGTCACCGCGTCCCCGTGCCGGGCGGCGATCCGGCGCAGACCGGCGACGATCGGCTGGTTCGCGGCCATCATCTCGGCGGTGAAACGGGGGTGCCGGGCCCGCATGTCGTCGGGCTCGAAGCCCTCGCCGGGGGTCAGCGTGCCCGTGAGGAAGCCGTTGCCGAGCGGCATCGCCGCCACAAAGCCGACACCGCGCGCCTCGCACCACGGCAGCAGGGCGTCCAGCGCCTCCGGCGACCACACCGACAGCTCGGCCTCCACCGTGCTCACCGGGAAGACCTGCTGCACGCGCCGCAACTGCCGAATCGTTCCGTCGTGCAGCCGCCCACCGGATCGCCGACCGCCCCGCGCCCCCACCGCGCACAGCCCCAGCGCCCGCACCTTGCCCGCCCCGACCAGCTCGGCCATCGCCCCCCAGGTCTCCTCGACCGGGACCTCGGGGTCGGCGCGGTGCAACTGGTAGAGATCGATGACGTCTGTCTGCAGCCGTCGCAGAGAGGCGTCGCAGGCCCGCTTCACATACCCGGGACGGCCGTTGGCCACGATGTGCTGCTCACCGACGAGCAGACCGACCTTCGTCGACACGAACGCGTCCCCGCGCCGCTCCTTCAACACCCGCCCCACCAGGAGCTCGTTGGTGAACGGGCCGTACATGTCGGCGGTGTCCAGCAGGGACGAACCCGCGTCCAGCGCCCGGTGCACCGCCCTGAGCGACTCGTCGCCCCGCTGCCGCGACCCGCTGTACGCCCAGCTCATCGGCATGCACCCGAGTCCGACGGACCCCACCTCGAGCGCCCCCGCGCCGATCCTCCTGCGCTCCACCTGCCCGAAACCCTCCCTCTCCAGACCCCCCAACCTAACCTCTGTGTCGACGTGTGCCTGACATAGCCTCCTGACCATGAGCTCTGACATGGCACGCGACGTGTGGCTGCCCCTCCCGCCCGAAGACATCGACGGCCTTCCGGAGGGACTCAACTACCGCTTCTGGGACGGCGGAGACGCCGGCGACCAGGAGTTCCCGGGCGACCCCGCGCAGTGCGCCTTCTATGTGGTGCCGTACCTGAAGCAGCAGTCCGTGAAGGTGCGGCCGCTGTCGCAGATGCGCCGCCTCCAGGTCGTCCAGACGCTCAGCGCCGGCGTCGACGACGTCCGAATGCAGCTGGCCGACCTCGTGCCCGGGGTGCGGCTGTGCAATGCGCGCGGGGTGCACGAGGCGAGCACCGCCGAGCTCGCGCTCACCTTGACCCTCGCCGCCCTGCGCGGCATCCCCGACTTCGTGCGCGCCCAGGACAACGGGCTGTGGCAGAGCGGATTCCACCCCGCGCTCGCCGACAAGAACGTGCTCATCGTCGGATACGGCTCCATCGGCTCCGCCATCGAGGACCGGCTCGTGCCCTTCGAGGTGGCGCGGGTGGCGCGCGTCGCGCGCTCCTGGCGCACGACGGCGCGCGGGCCCGTGCATCCGATCGCCGAACTGCCCGCCCTGCTCCCCGAGGCGGACGTCGTGATCCTGTCCACACCGCTGACCGAGAGCACGCTCGGCCTGGTCGACGCCGACTTCCTGGGCCGCATGAAGGACGGCGCGCTGCTGGTCAACGTGGCCCGCGGCGCGGTCGTGGACACCGAGGCGCTGCTCGCCGAACTGGAGACCGGCCGCATCACCGCCGCGCTGGACGTCACCGACCCCGAACCGCTGCCCCCGGGTCACCGGCTGTGGACCGCGCCGGGCGTCCTCGTCAGCCCGCACGTCGGCGGCCCCACCTCCGCCTTCCTGCCCCGCGCCAAGCGCCTGCTGGTTGACCAGCTGGCCCGCTTCGTGAACCGGGAGCCGCTGCGCAACGTGATCCTTACGACGGGCACGGCCAACGGATCGTGACGACCACGGCACTCCCGTAGTCCGGTTCGGGCACCCTCCGCAGTCCCCCGAACGCGGTCCGTACCTCTTTCGGGCGCATATGCCGATGATCGTCACGCAGCGTAGAGGAACTATGTCCCTGAGTGACGAGACTGGTGTATCGTCCCGACAGGGGCTGCGCCGCGCACTTTCGGCGTGAGGGATGGACATTTCAGACTTGTGAGGGGGGCGACGGGCGATGCACGGCCTATGGACGAACGATCCGACGCGGCGGAGCCGCCGACGGCGACCCTGGGGATCGACCGCGCGCAGGCACGGTCACGGCACGCACCGCCACAGGAGCCATGCACCGTCGGCGTTCTCGGACCCGAGGAATTCGGGAGCGACGCGGACCGGGAGGACCCGGTGAGCTCGCCCACCACCTCCACGACTCTCCTCGACGGAAAGCTGCGGACGCAGCCCTCGACGGGGACGCCACGCACCGTGCCGCCGGCCAAGGGCGGCCCCGCATCGAAACTCGCCCACCAACTGCTGCTGGCCCTGCTGTGCGCGGGATACGCCGCCGGTTCCGCGCTCGGCTGGGGTTCGGCCGAACTCGCTCTGATCATGGGCGACTTCGGGCTCAGCGCCGCGGCGGGCACCGCCGCCGTCTCGTGCTTCCTGTACGCGCGCACCCGCCGCGTCCGCTTTCGACCCGCCTGGCTGCTGTTCGCGCTCTCCTCGACGATGGCGGCCCTCGGCAACCTGGTCTGGGGGTGGTACGAGGTGGTCCTGGGGCGGCCCGTGCCCAGCCCCAGCCTCGCCGACCTGTTCTTCCTCTGCTTCGCGCCCCCCGCCATCGTGGGGCTGCTCGTGCTCGCCGCCCGACCGATGACGAAGGCGGGCTGGGTCTGCCTGGCACTGGACGCCTGGCTGATCGCCGGCTCGTTGCTCACCCTCTCCTGGAGCCTCGCGCTCGCCCAGGCGGCGAAGCTCGACGGGCCGAGCGTGGCGCACGCGGCGCTGTCGCTGGCGTATCCGCTGCTCGACATCGCCCTGGTGAGCATGGTGCTGGTGCTGCACTTCCGGCGCACCGCGGTGAACCGCACGGCGGTCAACACGGCCGTCGGCGCACTCGCGCTGACCGTGATGTGCGACGCCCTGTTCACCTCGCCGCTGCTGCACAACAACTACCGCTCGGGCCAACTGCTCGACGCGGGCTGGTTCGCCGGCTCACTGCTCCTGGCGTACGCGCCCTGGGCCGCCTCCCGGCGGCACGGCCAGACCACGGACGAGGGGCACACGCGCGTGGTGCACGAGCACCTGCCGCCCGGACACCGCCCGGCCGGCCCCGCGCAGGCCGCCGCGCACACATCCGCGCACCCGTCCGCGCAGACACCCCCGCAGAGCCCGCCGCAGAGCCCGCCGCAGGGCGGCGATCACACCCGGTATCCGGCCACCCGGCCCATCACTGGCTCCCTGGCCGCCCTCACCCCGTACCTCGCCGCCGCCGTCTGCACCCTGGGGATCCTCTACAACGTCCTCAACGGCCACAGCGTCGACCGCGTGGTGCTGCTGACCGGCGGCGCCGTGGTGCTCGCCCTCGTGGTGCGCCAGGCGATCATGCTGCTCGACAACATCACCCTCACCCAGGAACTGGCACAGGCGGAGAACCACTTCCGCTCCCTGGTGCAGGGCTCCAGCGACGTCATCATGATCGCCGCCCCCAGCGGCATCCTGCGGTACGTCTCCCCGGCCGCCGTCGGGGTCTACGGACGGCCCGCCGAAGCCCTGGTGGGCACCGAACTGGCCGATCTCATCCACCCGGAGGACCTGGGCTGCGTGGTGCACGAAGTGCGCCGCTTCCTGGCCGCCAGCCCCCAGGACGAAGCCACCACCCGCATCGAGTGCCGCTTCCGCTCCGGCGACGGGGGATGGCTCAACGTCGAGTCGACCGTCAACCGGCACCACGGCGGCCTGATCTTCAACAGCCGGGACGTGACCGAGCGGGTGCGCCTCCAGGCGCAGCTCCAGCACAACGCCGAGCACGACCCGCTCACCGACCTGCCCAACCGCGCGCTGTTCACCCGGCGCGTCCAGCAGGCCCTGTCCGGCCGCCGCAGCTCCGACCGCGGCCCCGCCCTGCGCAACACGGCCGTCCTCTTCATCGACCTCGACGGCTTCAAGGCCGTCAACGACACCATCGGCCACGCGGCCGGGGACGAACTGCTGGTCCAGGCCGCCCGCAGGCTCCAGGACGCGGTCCGCAAGGGCGACACCGCCTCCCGGCTGGGCGGCGACGAGTTCGCGGCCCTGATCGTCGGCGACGGCACCCGCGACCGGGCCGCCCGGGAACGACACATACTGGAACTCGCCGACCGGCTCAGGCTCACGCTCTCGCAGCCCTACCTGATCGACGGCAACGAGGTCCGGGTCGCCGCCTCCATCGGCGTCGCCTTCGCCGAACCGGGCCTCGGCACCGGTGAACTGCTGCGCAACGCCGACCTCGCCATGTACCGCGCCAAGGCGGGCGGCAAGGGCCGGGTCGAGCTGTACAAGCCGCAGATGCAGCAGGACGTCGTCCGCAAGGCGGAGCTGGCCACGCGGCTGCGTGCCGCACTGCACGACGGCGAGTTCGCCCTGCTGCACCAGCCCGTGGTGCGCCTGGAGGACGGCCGGATCTCGTCGGTCGCCGCGCAGGCCCGCTGGCGCTCCTCCCAAGGGGTGCTGTTCACGCCCGCCGAGTTCCTGCGGGTCGCGGAGGACAGCGACAAGACGGCCGAGCTGGACCGCTGGCTCCTGGAGGAGGCCGTCGAACAGGCCGCTGACCGGGCCGCGAGCGGGCTGACCGTGCCGGTGGTCGTACGGGTGGGCGCCCGGCGGCTGCTGGACCGGTCGATGCCGCTGGGCTCGGTGGAGGCCCTGCTGACGCGGCACGGGCTGCCGTCCGGGTCGCTGGTGGTCGAGCTGTCGGACACCGACCCCAGGGTCCCGCTGGACGAGCTGGAGCGCCGCCTGGGGGCCCTGCGGCGCCTCGGCGTCCGCATCGCGCTGGACGGCTTCGGCAACGGCTACGCGGCCTTCACGGCGCTGCGCCGGCTCCCCGTCGACGTGCTCAAGCTCGACCGCTCGCTGGTCGAGGGGGTCGTCGAGTCCGCGCGGTTGCACAAGATCACCGGGGGGCTGCTGCGGATCGCCGGCGATCTCGGGCTGCAGTCCGTGGCCGACGGCGTGGACCTGCCCGAGCAGGTCGTCGCCCTGCGCGCGCTGGGCTGCACGCACGGCCAGGGCATGGCGTTCTCCGGGCCGCTCGACGAGTACCGGCTGCGCCGGGGGCTCGCGACCGGCCGCTACCCGGTGCCGCACGGGCCCGCCGAGCCCGCGTTCGCGGGCGGCGGCGCGGGGGTGTACACCAGTGGAGTGACCGCCGGAGTGACAGCCGTCCTGGGGAGCGGAAGTGCCCTTCGCTCACATAATGAGACTCCCGTCCCACCCACTTGACAGTCGGTGCGCGCCAGGGGGAGGGTCAATGCCATGCGCACCCGAATTCTCGTACTTGGAAAGCGCGTCGGCTGACGCTGGTGACGACCGGGAGGACCCGGAACTCACAGCGACCCACACCCGGCGCGCTCCCCTCGCTTGCCTTCTGGCACGAGGGGTTTTTTGTTGCACAAAACCCGCAGCACCCCAGCAAGACCCTCAGTAAAACCCTCAGCATCGAGAAGAGAATGCCGATGACCGAGCAGGCCACCGGGGCCCATCCGCAGCCACGGCCCCGATCCGGAGGACAGCACTCCGCGTCCGTCGAGCAAGTGACGGGTGCGCAGTCCCTCATCCGTTCGCTCGAGGAGGTCGGCGCCGACACGGTATTCGGCATCCCCGGCGGTGCGATCCTTCCCGCATACGACCCGCTGATGGACTCCTCGCGGGTCCGTCACGTCCTGGTCCGGCACGAGCAGGGCGCCGGTCACGCGGCCACCGGCTACGCGCAGGCCACCGGCCGGGTCGGCGTCTGCATGGCCACCTCGGGCCCCGGTGCGACCAACCTGGTCACCCCGATCGCGGACGCCCACATGGACTCGGTGCCGCTCGTGGCGATCACCGGTCAGGTGGCGTCGAAGGCGATCGGCACGGACGCCTTCCAGGAGGCGGACATCGTCGGCATCACCATGCCGATCACCAAGCACAACTTCCTGGTCACCAAGGCCGAGGACATCCCGCGGGTCATCGCGCAGGCCTTCCACATCGCCTCCACCGGCCGCCCCGGCCCGGTCCTGGTCGACATCGCCAAGGACGCCCTCCAGGCGAAGACCACGTTCTCCTGGCCGCCGGTCATGGACCTGCCCGGCTACCGCCCGGTGACCAAGCCGCACGCCAAGCAGATCCGCGAGGCCGCCAAGCTGATCACCGCCGCCAAGCGGCCGATCCTGTACGTCGGCGGCGGCGTCCTCAAGGCCGGCGCGACCGCCGAGCTGAAGGTCCTCGCCGAGCTGACCGGCGCACCCGTCACCACCACGCTGATGGCGCTGGGCGCGTTCCCCGACAGCCACCCGCTGCACCTGGGCATGCCCGGCATGCACGGCTCCGTCGCCGCCGTCACCGGTCTGCAGAAGGCCGACCTGATCGTCGCCCTCGGCGCCCGCTTCGACGACCGCGTGACCGGCAAGCTGGACAGCTTCGCCCCGTACGCCAAGATCGTCCACGCGGACATCGACCCGGCCGAGATCGGCAAGAACCGCGCCGCCGACGTGCCGATCGTCGGGGACGCGCGCGAGGTCATCGCGGATCTGGTCCAGGCCGTCCAGAAGGAGCACAGCGAGGGCCAGCAGGGCGACTACAGCGCCTGGTGGAAGGACCTGAGCCGCTGGCGCGACTCCTACCCGCTCGGCTACGACCAGCCCTCCGACGGCTCGCTCTCCCCGCAGCAGGTCATCGAGCGCGTCGGGCAGCTCGCCCCCGAGGGCACGATCTTCGCCGCGGGCGTCGGCCAGCACCAGATGTGGGCCGCCCACTTCATCCAGTACGAGAAGCCCGCCACCTGGCTGAACTCCGGCGGCGCGGGCACCATGGGCTACGCGGTCCCGGCCGCGATGGGCGCCAAGGCCGGCGCCCCGGACCGGACGGTCTGGGCGATCGACGGCGACGGCTGCTTCCAGATGACCAACCAGGAACTCACCACCTGCGCCCTGAACAACATCCCGATCAAGGTCGCCATCATCAACAACGGCGCCCTCGGGATGGTCCGCCAGTGGCAGACCCTGTTCTACAACCAGCGGTACTCCAACACCGTGCTGCACAGCGGCCCCAACGACGTCAACCCCGACGCCCGCGGCACCCGCGTCCCCGACTTCGTGAAGCTGTCGGAGGCCATGGGCTGCTACGCGATCCGCTGCGAGTCCCCGGACGACCTCGACAAGGTCATCGAAGAGGCGAACTCGATCAACGACCGCCCGGTCGTCGTCGACTTCATCGTCCACGAGGACGCCATGGTGTGGCCGATGGTCGCCGCCGGCACCTCCAACGACGAGATCATGGCCGCCCGGGACGTCCGCCCCGACTTCGGCGACAACGAAGACGACTGAGCGAGAGAGACGTAAACAAGACATGTCCAAGCACACGCTCTCCGTCCTGGTGGAGAACAAGCCGGGCATCCTGGCCAGGATCGCCGCCCTGTTCTCCCGCCGAGGCTTCAACATCGACTCGCTCGCCGTCGGCGTCACCGAGCACGCCGACATCTCCCGCATCACGATCGTGGTGAGCGTCGAAGCCCTGCCGCTGGAGCAGGTCACCAAGCAGCTCAACAAGCTCGTCGAAGTGCTGAAGATCGTCGAACTGGAGCCCGGAACCGCCGTTCACCGCGAACTCGTTCTGGTGAAGGTGCGCTCCGACAACGAGACGCGCTCCCAGATCGTCGAGATCGTGCAGCTGTTCCGCGCCAAGACGGTCGACGTCTCCCCGGAGGCCGTGACCATCGAGGCCACCGGCAGCCACGACAAGCTGTCCGCCATGCTCAAGATGCTGGAACCGTACGGCATCAAGGAGCTGGTCCAGTCCGGCACGATCGCCATCGGCCGCGGCGCCCGTTCGATCACCGACCGCTCGCTGCGCGCGCTCGACCGGTCGGCGTAAGCAGGGAGAACGGGCGGGGCGGCGTCACCGTCCCGCCCGTGTCCCGCCCGTATACCGAGATCCCGAGACTTCCCTTCCGCCCGCCGTCATACGGTGGGACGCAACACCTGCACACAAGGAGAGAACCCAAAGTGGCCGAGCTGTTCTACGACGCCGACGCCGACCTGTCCATCATCCAGGGCCGCAAGGTCGCGGTCATCGGTTACGGCAGCCAGGGCCACGCCCACGCGCTGTCGCTCCGTGACTCGGGTGTCGACGTCCGCGTCGGTCTGCACGAGGGCTCCAAGTCCAAGGCCAAGGCCGAGGAGCAGGGCCTGCGCGTGGTGACGCCCGCCGAGGCCGCCGCCGAGGCCGACGTCATCATGATCCTCATCCCGGACCCGATCCAGGCCCAGGTCTACGAGGAGTCCATCGCGCCGAACCTGAACGACGGCGACGCGCTGTTCTTCGCGCACGGCTTCAACATCCGCTTCGGCTTCATCAAGGCCCCGGCCGGCGTCGACGTGGCGCTCGTCGCCCCCAAGGGCCCGGGTCACCTGGTGCGCCGTCAGTACGAAGAGGGCCGTGGCGTTCCCGCGATCGCCGCGGTCGAGCAGGACGCGACGGGCAACGCCTTCGCGCTGGCGCTGTCGTACGCCAAGGGCATCGGCGGCACGCGCGCGGGCGTCATCAAGACGACCTTCACCGAGGAGACCGAGACCGACCTGTTCGGTGAGCAGGCCGTGCTGTGCGGTGGCACCTCGGCGCTGGTGAAGGCCGGCTTCGAGACGCTGGTCGAGGCGGGCTACCAGCCGGAGATCGCCTACTTCGAGTGCCTGCACGAGCTGAAGCTGATCGTGGACCTCATGTACGAGGGCGGCCTGGAGAAGATGCGCTGGAGCGTCTCCGAGACCGCCGAGTGGGGCGACTACGTCACCGGCCCGCGCATCATCACCGACGCCACCAAGGCCGAGATGAAGCAGGTTCTCGCGGAGATCCAGGACGGCACCTTCGCCCAGCAGTGGATGGACGAGTACCACGGCGGTCTGAAGAAGTACAACGAGTACAAGACGGCCGACTCCGAGCACCTGCTGGAGACCACCGGCAAGCAGCTCCGCAAGCTGATGAGCTGGGTGAACGAAGAGGCGTAAGCCGCGCGCTCCGCGACGGCGCGCCATCGGGGGCGCCGTCGCGGAGCTCTGCCCGGGTGATCATTCCACGGAGACGTGAGGCGACCTCCGTGGCAGCACTAGACTGCTGGACTACATACGCGTTACAGGCCCACAGCGTCGTGCGTCTCCACGCGGCTAGCCCCTCCTCCGCCTGCGGCCGTCGGGACGGCCGTCCGCACGCTCCCCCATAGCCTGGAGGGCATGGGAGGTGCCCCCATGACTTGTGAGGACTCACGTGAGCTCGAAACCTGTCGTACTCATCGCTGAAGAGCTGTCGCCCGCGACTGTGGACGCGCTTGGCCCGGACTTCGAGATCCGGCACTGCAACGGAGCGGACCGAGCCGAACTGCTCCCTGCCATCGCCGACGTCGACGCGATCCTGATCCGCTCGGCCACCAAGGTCGACGCCGAGGCGATCGCCGCCGCCGGCAAGCTGAAGGTCGTCGCCCGGGCCGGCGTCGGCCTGGACAACGTCGACGTGCCTTCCGCCACCAAGGCCGGCGTGATGGTCGTCAACGCGCCGACCTCCAACATCGTGACCGCCGCCGAACTGGCCTGCGGTCTGCTGCTCGCCACCGCCCGCCACATCCCGCAGGCCAACGCCGCGCTGAAGAACGGCGAGTGGAAGCGCAGCAAGTACACGGGCGTGGAGCTGGCCGAGAAGACCCTCGGCGTCGTCGGCCTCGGCCGCATCGGCGCGCTCGTCGCGCAGCGCATGTCCGGCTTCGGCATGAAGGTCGTCGCTTACGACCCCTACATCCAGCCCGCGCGCGCCGCCCAGATGGGCGTCAAGGTCCTCTCGCTGGACGAGCTGCTCGAGGTCTCCGACTTCATCACCGTCCACCTGCCGAAGACCCCCGAGACGGTCGGTCTGATCGGCGACGAGGCGCTGCGCAAGGTCAAGCCGACCGTGCGGATCGTCAACGCCGCGCGCGGCGGGATCGTCGACGAGGAGGCGCTGTACTCGGCGCTGAAGGAGGGCCGCGTCGCCGGCGCCGGCCTCGACGTGTACGCGAAGGAGCCCTGCACGGACTCCCCGCTGTTCGAGTTCGACCAGGTCGTGGCCACCCCGCACCTCGGCGCCTCCACCGACGAGGCGCAGGAGAAGGCCGGCATCGCGGTCGCGCGCTCGGTGCGCCTCGCCCTCGCGGGTGAGCTCGTGCCGGACGCGGTGAACGTCCAGGGCGGCGTCATCGCCCAGGACGTCAAGCCCGGTCTGCCGCTCGCCGAGCGCCTCGGCCGGATCTTCACCGCGCTCGCCGGCGAGGTCGCGGTCCGCCTCGACGTCGAGGTCTACGGCGAGATCACCCAGCACGACGTGAAGGTGCTGGAGCTCAGCGCCCTCAAGGGCGTCTTCGAGGACGTCGTCGACGAGACCGTCTCGTACGTCAACGCGCCCCTGTTCGCGCAGGAGCGCGGCGTCGAGGTGCGGCTGACGACCAGCTCCGAGTCGGCCGACCACCGCAACGTCGTCACCGTGCGCGGCACGCTCTCGGACGGCGAGGAGGTGTCGGTCTCCGGCACGCTGGCCGGTCCGAAGCACCTCCAGAAGATCGTCGCCGTCGGCGAGTACGACGTCGACCTCGCGCTCGCCGACCACATGGTCGTCCTCAAGTACGAGGACCGTCCGGGCGTCGTCGGCACCGTGGGCCGGGTCTTCGGCGAGGCGGGCATCAACATCGCCGGCATGCAGGTCGCCCGCGCGGCCGCGGGCGGCGAGGCGCTGGCGGTCCTGACCGTCGACGACACCGTGCCGGCGGGCGTGCTCGCGGAGGTCGCGACGGAGATCGGCGCGACGTCTGCTCGTGCGGTGAACCTCGTCTGAGGTGGTGTCCTCAAACGCCGGACGGGCTGAAACAGCCCCGTCCGGCGTTTTTGTGTTCCCTTACTTCACCTGGATCCTTCGCAGCGTCACCGCCGCCGCTGCCGCCGCTGCCGCCGATATCACCGCGCCCGCCACCGCCGCGCCCTGCATTCCGCTGGTGAAAGCCTCGCGTGCCGCCGTCGCCAGGGCGTCTCCCGTGCGCCCCGGAAGGCGGTCGGCGATCGCCAGCGCGCCGCCCAGGGTCTCCCGGGCCGGAGCCGGCGCCGAGGCCGGGATGTCGTGGCGGTAGACGGCCGTACCGATGGAGCCGAGGACCGCCATCCCCAGCGCGCCGCCGAACTCCGCGCCGGTCTCCATCAGGGAGGACGCGGTGCCGACCCGCTCGACCGGGGCGGTGCCCATCGCGAGGTCCATGATCTGGGACATCACGGTGACGCCGCCGACCGCGAGGACAGCGCAGGAGACCAGCACCAGCCACATCGAATCCGTACCGGCGAGGGCCAGCAGCACGAAGCCGCACGCGGAGATCGCGAAGCCCGCGGTGACGACGTAGGCGCGGTTGACGCCCTTGTGGACCAGAGCGGTCGCGATCGGCGCCGCGGCCCCGATCGGCACCGACGGCAGCAGCGCCCACAGGGCCGACTCCAGCGCGCTCTTGCCGAGCACCGACTGCAGGTACTGCGTGGTGAAGTAGGCCGACCCCAAGATCCCGAACGCCGAGACGAGGTTCAGGGCGACGGCGGGCGCGAAGCCGCGGCCGCGGAACAGGGCCGGGTCGATCATCGGTGAGGCCGTGGTGCGCTGGCGGTGGACGAACAGGGCCGCGAGGAGCAGGCCGACGGTGATCGAGACGACGTAGCGGACGTTCCAGCCCTCCGAGGGGATCTCCTTGAGGCCGTAGATCACGGGAAGTACGGCGGCCATCGACAGCGGGACGCTCAGCCAGTCGAAGCGACCGGGGGAGGGGTTCCTCGACTCGGGGAGCAGCATCGGGCCGAGGAGCAGCAGCAGGGCCATCGCGGGCAGGTTGACCAGGAAGACCGAGCCCCACCAGAAGTGCTCGACCAGTACCCCGCTCATCACCGAGCCGAGCGAGATCCCGGCCGTCATCACGCCGGACCACAGACCGATCGCCTTCGCGCGCTGGCCGGGGTCGGTGAACATCGTGCGCAGCAGGGCCATCGTCGACGGCATCAGGGTCGCGCCGCCGATGCCGAGGACCGCGCGGGCCGCGATCAGGGTCTCGGCGCTGTGCGCGTACGCCGCCACCAGCGAGGCGGCGCCGAAGGCGGCGGCGCCGATCAGCAGGAGCCTGCGGTGGCCGATGCGGTCGCCGAGCGAGCCCATCGTCATCAGCAGGCCGGCCAGTACGAACGCGTAGATGTCGAAGATCCACAGCTGCTGGGTGCCGCTCGGCTCCAGGTCCGCGTTGATCGACGGGATCGCGAAGTAGAGGACGGAGACGTCCATCGAGACCAGCAGCAGCGGCAGCATCAGCACGCCGAGGGCGGTCCATTCCGCCCGGCCGGCGCGGCGGCCGGGCGCGGTCGGGTTCTCGGAGGTGCGGGTCGGGTTCGTCATGAGCAGGACTGTACGAGCGTATTAAACGATTGTCTAGAACGCTTGTGTAAGTCGTGCGTCTAGGACGGTTGTATGGATCCTGGGTTACGCTGGCCCGTATGGGACACCGTGAGGATCTGCTCGAAGGCGCCAAGCGCTGCCTGCTCGAGAAGGGGTTCGTGCGCACCACCGCGCGGGACATCGTCAAGGAGTCGGGGACCAACCTGGCGTCCATCGGCTACCACTACGGGTCGAAGGACGCGTTGCTGGCGGAGGCGTATCTGTCGCTGGTCGGTGATCTTTCCGAAGCCTTCGACGGCGAGGAGGCCGCGGGGATCGTGGCGGAGCCCGGTTCGATCGAGCGGTTCCGGGAGGTGTGGGCGAACATCATCGGCACCATGCGGGGGCCAGGTTCGATGTGGCGCCTCAGTGTGGAGATCGTGGCCATGGGCGACCAACTGCCCGCGGTGCGCGAGCACCTGGCGCAGCAGCAACGGGATGCCGAACGCGCCCTCGTCGCACTGTTCATGGGGATGCGGGAGGAGGACGTCCCGGACGAGACCCTGGACACCCTCGGCAAGTTCTACACGACCCTGATGACGGGTCTCATCGCACAGTGGATCTTCGACCCCGAGAGCGCGCCCGATGCCGACTCGCTCACCGAGGGCCTGAGTCAGGTGATCGCCGGGGTCACGAGGAGCTGATCCGCCCGTCCCGCATCTCCAGGCAGCGGTCCGCGAAATGCCGTACGACCGCCCGGTCGTGGCAGATGAACAGGTAGCCGAGGCCCAGCTCGTCCTGGAGGTCGGCCAGCAGGTTCAGGACGCCGGCCCGGACGGACGGGTCGAGGGCCGACACCGGTTCGTCGAGGACCAGCAGGCGCGGCTGCGAGGCGAGCGCCCGGGCGATGCCGACGCGCTGGCACTGGCCTCCGGACAGCTCGTCCGGGCGACGCTCGCCGTACGACGGGTCGAGGCCCACCCGGTCGAGGAGTTCGGCCACCTTGGCCGGGCCGTCGGCCGCGCTCCAGCGGCCCTGCACCTTCAGCGGTTCCGCCACCGCGTCGCGGACCCGGTGGCGCGGGCTGAGGGAACCGTACGGGTCCTGGAAGACCGGCTGCATACGGGGACGCAGCGGGCGTAGTTCGCGCTCGGTGAGAGACGTCAACTCCCGTCCCTCGAAGTGGACTTCGCCCGCGTCCGGGCGGCGCAGCTGGAGCACGGCCAGGGCGGTGGAGGACTTGCCGCAGCCGGACGGGCCGTCGAGCGCGAGGGTCTCGCCCGGTTCCAGCGCGAAGGAGACACGGTCGACGGCCGTCAGCGTGCCGTGGCGGACGACCAGGTCACGGACGTCCAGCAAGGGGTAGGCCGTCTTCGTCATGCGAACTCCCTCAAGGGGTCGGTGACTTCGGTCGCGCGGTGGCAGGCGACCAGGCGTCCGGCGACCTCGTGCTCGGCCGGCTCCTCGCGGCGGCAGACCTCGGTGGCCAGCGGGCAGCGCGGGGCGAACGCACAGCCCGGCGGCAGCGCCCCGGGAGGGGGAGGGGTGCCGGGGAGGGCCGGCAGCCGACGGCGCCGGCCGCCTGCGACCCGAGGGCCTTCGGTTCGGGGGCCTTCGGGTCGGGGGAGCGCGGCCAGCAGGCCCGCCGTGTACGGGGCGCGCGGGTGCGCCAGGATCTCGCGCGCCGGGCCCGTCTCCACCGCGCGGCCGGCGTACATCACCAGCATCCGGTGCGCGTGCCGCAGTACCGCGTCCATGTCGTGGGTGACCAGGACCAATGCCGCGCCGACCGCCTCCCGCTGCTCCGTCAGCAGCTTCAGCACCGACTCGCGGCGGTCGGCGTCCAGCGCGGTGGTCGGCTCGTCGGCGACGAGGATCTCCGGCTCGTTGACGACCGCCATCGCGATGACCGCCCGCTGGCGCATGCCGCCGGAGTACTCGTGCGGGTACGCGCGTGCCGTGCGGGCCGCGTCGGGGATGCCCACCCGGTCCAGCGCGGCCACAGCCAAGGCGCGGGCCTCTCGCCGGGAGACGCCCCGCACCGACCGCACGGCCGCCGCGAGTTGGTCGCCCACCGGGTGGACGGGGGACAGCGCGGAGAGCGCGTCCTGCGGGACCAGGGCGATCCGGCGGCCACGCGCGCCGGACAGGTCGGGGTGGACCGTGCCGGTGGTCGTGGCCTGTCGCGGCAGCATGCCCAGCAGCGTCCGGGCGGTCAGGCTCTTGCCCGCGCCCGACTCGCCGACCAGGGCGAACACCTCGCGCGCCCGGATCTCGAACGACACCCCGCGCACGGCTTCCCGGCCGCCGACGGAGATCCGCAGGTCACGGACGCAGAGCAGGGGCTCGGACGCCGGCCGGGGCAGCGGGGGCGATGGGTGCAAGGGGGGTCTCCTTCCTTGTGGTGCGTGCACTGCCACGGCCCTGGGTGTACGCCGCTCCCGACACGGCCAGTCCCGCCAGCAGGGCGAGGGCGACCGCCGGGGCGAGTGCCGCCCACGGGGCCCGTTCCACGTAGGCGCGGGATTCGTCCAGGAGCAGGCCCCACTCGGGGGCGGGCGGCTGCGCGCCCAGGCCGAGGAAGCCGAGGGAGGCCAGCGCCAGGGCGATGCCGGGCAGGCGGAGCAGGGCGTGCCGGGCGACCGGGGCCGCCACCGACGGGAGGACGTGCCGGGTGAGGATCCACAACGGGGTTGCGCCGATGGCCCGTTGGGCCGTCAGGAACGAGGACGCCCGCACCTCCTGCACCAGCGCCGCCGCGTGGGCGGCCAGCGGCGGCCAGGAGATCAGCGCGACCGCCAGGGCCGCGCCGCCGGTGCCGGGCCCGGCCGTCGCGGCGACCAGGATGCCGACGATCACCGGGGGCAGCGCGTTGGCGATGTCCGCCGCGCCCGCCGCGACGCCCGGCAGGAAGCCCAGCGCCAACGACAGGGCCAGGCTGAGGAGACAGACGGCCGCCGCCGTGCCGACGGTCGTCGCGGCGCCATGACCGAGCCGGGCCAGCACGTCACGGCCGAGTCCGTCGGTGCCGAGCGGGTGCGCCCAGGAGGGCGGGGCCAGCCGGGCGACCGTGTTCACCGCGTAGGGGTCGCGCAGCAGACCCCAGCCGATCGTCGTCCCGAGGACGGCTGCGAGGGTGAGCGGGATCGCCGGGTGGGTGCGGACCGGGCGGGCCGGAGGCAGGCTCAGCGAGGCGTCCCGCAGTGCCGGGCCCAGCAGCCGGCGCCGGGCGAGCGCCGCCAGTGCGCCGGTGAGCAGGCCGAGCAGCAGCAGGGCCAGTACCGAGCCCTGGAGCAGCGGCAGGTCCTGCGACTTGGCCGCGCCGAGGGCCGTACGGCCGATGCCGGGGACCGCGAACACGGTCTCCACCGCGACCGCGCCGCCCGTCAGGCCCACCGCGGCCATCCCGAACTGCGGGAGCAGCGGCGGGAGTACGCGGCGCAGCGCGGCCGCCGAGACACGGGCCCTGCTCACTCCGGCGCCCCGCCACAGCTCCGCCCACCGCTCGTCCAGGACGGCCGGCAACGCGTCCGCGACCAGCCGGCCGAGCAGCCCGCCGGCCGGGACGCCGAGGGCGACGGCGGGCAGGATCAGGTACTGCGGCCCCTCCCAGCCCGAGGTCGGCAGCAGGCCCAGCCACACCCCGCACAGCAGCAGCCCCACGGTCGCCAGCAGGAACTCCGGTACGGCGGCCAGCATCGCCGCGCCCGCGCCCGCACCGGCACTCGCACCGGCCGAGGCCCGCCCGCGCAGCAGCACGGGCGCGACCAGCGCGACGGCGAGCAGCAGCGCCACGGCGAGGGCCGCGCCCATCAGCGTCAGCGACACCTGGAGCCCGGCTGCGACCGACGGCAGGACGTCGGTGCCGGAGACCCAGGACGTGCCCAGATCGCCATGGGCCAGGTCCGCGGCCCAACTCCCCAGCAGGGAAAGGGGACCCGTGTCCAGGCCGAGGTCGCGCCGGATCGCGTCCAGGGCCTCTTGCGTGGGTTCCTGCTCGGCGGACCGGGCGCGCAGGACGGTCAGAGCGGGGTCGCGACCGGAGAGCCAGGGCAGCAGACCCACGGCGGCGAGCACCGCGAGGAGCGCGAGGGCACGGGTGGCCGTGGCCGGGGACGGCCTCAACGCCCTTACCGGCCTGCTCACTTGACGTAGGTGGCGGCCGTGACCAGCTCCCGCTCCCGCGGGTCGTGCGCCGCGCCGACGACCCCGGCGGCGTCGCCCTGGACGACCCGCTCGTGCAGCATCGGCACGGCCGCGTCGGCGGCCAGGACGGCGGCCTCGGCGGCGATGACGGCCTTGCGGCGGGCCGCACCGGTGGGCGTCTCGCCGGCCTTCCTCACCGCGGCGTCCACGGAAGGGTCGTCGAGCTGGGCGATGTTGAAGGAGCCGTCGGAGGCGAAGTCGCTGTAGAGGTAGGCGGCCGGGTCGCCGGAGTCCAGGACGGTGGCGCGGGACAGGATGAACGCGTCGAAGGCGCCGGCCAGCGCGTCCGCCTCGATGTTGGCGTACTCGCGCACCTCCAGCTTCACCTCGAACCCCGCCTTCTGGAGCTGCTGTTGCAGCGCGGCGGCGACCTCGGGCAGCTCGGCGCGGTCGGTGAAGGTGCCGATGGTGATCGACTTGCCGGCCGGGTCGCCCGCCTTCGCGCGGGTCACCGGAGTGCGCAGCCCGGCCGCCCACGGCAGCGCGGGTCCGAGCAGTCCCTCGGCGACGTCCGCGCGTCCCTCGTAGACGCCCCGCACGATGGACTCGGCGTCGATCGCCTCCCGGGCGGCGGCCCGCAGGGAGGCGTCCTCGAACACGCCGCTCCCGGTGTTCAGGTACAGGGTGTTGGTGCGGGGCATCGGCACCTCGGTGATCAGGTCCTCGTCCAGCAGCGCGGCCTGCGAGACGGGCACCGCCTCGACGATGTCGGCCTCGCCGCTGCGCAGGGCGGCCGCGCGGGCGGTGCCGTCGGGCACGAAGCGTACGTCGATGCCGGGCGCCTCGGCCTTGCCGCCCCAGTAGGCGTCGTAGCGGTCGAGTGCGGCGGAGGACGTGCCGTTCACCTTCGTCAGCTCGAAGGGGCCGGTGCCCGCTCCGACCGGGTTCACGCTCTTCCCCGTGTACGCCTTCGCCGCGAGGATCGACAGCTGCGGCGAGCTCAGCCGCTGCGGCAGCAGGGGATCCTCGGCGGCGGTGGTGACGGTGACCGTGCCGGCGTCCTCGGCCCGCACGGTGAGCTGGACGCCGTCCAGGATGCGGGGCTTGGGGGCGGCGGCGGCGGCCCTGGTCAGCGACCGCACGACCGCGTCGGCGTCGAGCTTCGTGCCGTCGTGGAAGGTGACGCCGTCGCGTATCTCGAAGCTCCAACTCCGGCCGCTCTGCCGCCAGGAGGTGGCGAGCGAGGCCTTCGGGTCGCCGTCCGCGTCCAGCTTCACGAGGGTCTCCGCGGTCGACCAGCGCGAGAGCTTGAAGGCGTCGTCGGAGAGCGGCGACAGCCCCGAGCGCGGCGGCTGCATCATCGCGACCCGCACCCGCTTCCCGTCCGCGCTCACCGCCCCGCCGTCGGTGAAACACCCGGTGAGCAGCGCCGAGGCGGCCGTGAGGGCGGTGACGGGAAGCAGACGGCGAGCGGGCAGGCGCACGGAACCCTCCGGGTACAGGGGTGCCCAGGCAGTGATCGTGGGCGAGTGCGCCGACAGTAGCATGATGATAATCGTTTTCAGTAAACCGTTTCGGTAAACCGCTGCCGGTCGACTACAGCCGGGCCGCCTTCAGGGTCATGTGCAGGAGCAGGCGGTCCTCGCCGTCGTCCAGGTCCAGGCCCGTCAGCTGCTCCACGCGGGACAGCCGGTAGTACAGCGTCTGGCGGTGGATGCCCAGCTCGGCGGCCGTGCGACCGGCCTGGCCCGCGCAGTCGAGGTACACCTCGGCCGTGCGGGCGAGTTCGCGGTGGGCGGGGGAGAGCAGGGAGCGTACGGCCGGGTCCTGGGGGGACTGCGGCGGCAGGGCGGTCAGCAGGCGGTACGGGCCGATGGACGCCCACCGTGCGACCGGGCCCAGGCGGGGTTCCGCGAGGGCGGCCCGCGCCGACGCCGACGCCTCCTCCCAGGCCGCGCCGAGTTCCGTCAGGCCTGCGCGCCCGGCGGCCACGCCCGCGGCCACTCCCGCGGCGGCCTCTCCCGCCCGGTCGAGGAGCCGGGCCGCCGCCGACGTCGCCGGGGTGAGGGTGTCCGTCGAGCGCAGCCGGACCAGCAGGGCCAGGGACTGGGACGCGGCGCCCCACGGCACCGTGCACAGCGCCGTGGCCCCCGGCAGCGTACGGACGGAAGGGGCGTCGTCCGGGTCGGCGGACGGCCACGGGGTCACGCACACCACCGTGTGCGGGCCGTCCGCGCGGGCGCCGAGCGCGGTGCGCAGCTCCGCGACCGCCATGTCCCGCTGCCAGCCGGGCTGCGCGGTCAGCACCGCCCGCAGCTCCCGGGTGAGATCGGCCCCGTGCTGGGCCTCGTCGGCGAGCAGCGCGCCGATCCGGCCGGTCACCGCCATCGCGGCCGTCAGCTGCGCCTCCGAGGGGCCGGGATCGTCGTCCAGCAGCCAGACGTAACCGAGGACGACCCCGCGATGGCGGACCGGGAGGCAGACCCGCCCCCGGTACACCCCCGCCTCCGGCGTCGGCGGGATCTGGACCGGGCCGTCGGCGCGCGTGATGCCGAAGCCCTCGAACCAGGTGCGGACGGCCGCCGTGGAGCGCCGGGTCAGGATCGAGCGGGTGCGCACCGGATCCAGCGCGGACGCGTCCAGCTCGCCCTCGCTGTCGTACGCGCCGAAGGCGATCAGCTCGAAGTCCCGGTTCTCCAGGGTCGCGGGAGCGCCGAGGAGCTCCGAGATCTCATCGACCAATTCCTGGTAATCGCCTTTGTAGTCGGCTGTCACCCGGGCATTCTCCCGCATTTCCGAAAGCCTTCATACATCTGTCTGAGATCTGCGGCACGGATGCGTGACAGGTGTCGATGGCCGACGATCGGAGGGATCCTTAGGTTTCACGGTGGTTCTATCTGCTGGTTTGTGGAGGTGCCCCGTGCTGGGTCCCGTGATTCTTGCCGCGTCGCGCAGCGACCGGATGCGACGCCTGATCTCGGCGGCCCCGGTGACGAAACAGGTCGTGGACCGCTTCATCCCCGGTGAGACGGTCGACGACATCGTCCCGATCATCGAGGAGCTCACCGCCGAGGGGCTGGAGCTGACGATGGACGTCGTCGGCGAGGACATCAGCACCCCCGGGCAGGCCGCCGCCGCCCGGGACGCCTATCTGGCGCTGGTCGACCGGCTCGCGGAGCTGGAGCTCGGCGAGCGGGTCGAGATGTCCGTCAAGCTGTCCATGTTCGGACAGGCGCTCGACGGAGGGCACGAACTGGCCCTCGCCAACGTCCGCCCGGTCGTCGAGGCCGCCGCCGCCATCGGCACCACCGTCACCCTCGACGCCGAGGACCACACCACCCTCGACTCGATGTTCGCCATCCACGACGAACTGCGGGAGGACTTCCCGCAGACCGGCTGCGTCATCCAGGCCTACCTCTTCCGCACCGAGGCCGACGCCCGCCGCCTCGCCGCGAACGGCAGCCGGGTACGGCTGGTCAAGGGCGCCTACAAGGAGCCCGCCGAGGTCGCCCACCAGCACAGACACGAGATCGACAAGGCGTACGTCCGGATCCTGAGGATCCTCATGGACGGCGCCGGGTACCCGATGGTCGGGTCCCACGACCCGCGTCTGATCACCATCGCGCAGGAACTCGCCCACCGCGCCGGCCGCAAGCTCGACGAGTACGAGTTCCAGATGCTGTACGGCATCCGGAGCGACGAGCACCTGCGGCTGGCCGCCGAAGGCCACCGCATGCGCGTCTACACCGCCTACGGCACCGACTGGTACGGCTACTTCATGCGCAGGCTCGCGGAGAAGCCGGCCAACCTGCGGTTCTTCGTCCGCAGCATGATCACCACAGGCTGAGCCCGAACACCCGCTCAAGTTCAAGGAGTTACGGATCTCATGGACGCTGTGACCCAGGTCCCCACCCCCGTCAACGAGCCGGTGCACGGCTACGCCCCCGGCTCGCCCGAGCGCGCCCGGCTGGAGGTCAAGCTCAAGGAGCTGGCCGACAACCCGGTCGACCTGCCCTGCACCATCGGCGGTGAGCGGCGGATGGGCGGCGGCAAGCGGTTCGACGTCGTGCAGCCGCACCACCACAAGGCCCGCCTCGGCACCTACGCCAATGCCACCCGGCAGGACGCCCAGGACGCCGTCGACGCGGCCCTCGCCGCCGCGCCCGCCTGGCGCGCGATGTCCTTCGACGACCGCGCCGCGATCATCCTGCGCGCCGCCGAACTGCTCGCCGGGCCCTGGCGCGAGACGCTCGCCGCCTCCACCATGCTCGGCCAGTCGAAGACCGCCCAGCAGGCGGAGATCGACTGTCCCTGCGAGCTGGTCGACTTCTGGCGCTTCAACGTCGCCTACGCCCGCCGGATCCTGGCCGAGCAGCCCCCGGCGAACTCCCCGGGCGTCTGGAACCGCCTGGACCACCGCCCGCTGGAAGGCTTCGTCTACGCGATCACGCCGTTCAACTTCACGGCCATCGCGGGCAACCTGCCGACCGCGCCCGCGCTGATGGGCAACGTGGTCGTGTGGAAGCCGTCGCCGACCCAGACCCACGCGGCCGTCCTGCTGATGCAGTTGCTGGAGGAGGCCGGGCTGCCCAAGGGCGTCGTCAACCTCGTCACCGGCGACGGCATCGAGGTCTCCGAGGTGGCCCTGAACCACCGCGACCTCGCCGGCATCCACTTCACCGGCTCGACCAAGACCTTCCAGTACCTGTGGAAGACGGTCGGCGCCAACATCGAGAAGTACCGCTCCTACCCGCGGCTGGTCGGTGAGACCGGCGGCAAGGACTTCGTCGTCGCCCACCCGAGCGCCGACCGCGCGGTCCTCAAGACCGCCCTCACGCGCGGCGCGTTCGAGTACCAGGGCCAGAAGTGCAGCGCCACCTCCCGCGCCTACATCCCGGCCTCCCTGTGGAACTCCGGCTTCAAGGAGGAGTTCGCGGCCGAGGTCGACCACCTGACCATGGGCGACGTCACCGACCTCGCCAACTTCATCGGGGCGGTCATCGACGAGCGTTCCTTCGCCAAGAACAAGGCCGCCATCGACCGCGCGAAGGCGGACCCGACCTGCACGATCGTCGCGGGCGGCTCCTACGACGACTCGGTCGGCTGGTTCGTCCGCCCGACCGTCGTCGAGTGCACCGACCCGGCGAACGAGGTCTTCACGACCGAGTACTTCGGCCCGTTCCTCGCCGTGCACGTCTACGAGGACGACGCCTACGACGAGATGCTGACGCAGATGGAGTCGGTGTCCGACTACGCGCTCACCGGCTCGGTCATCGCGAACGACCGCGCGGCCGCCGCGTACACGATGGAGAAGCTGCGCTACGCGGCCGGCAACTTCTACGTCAACGACAAGTCGACCGGCGCGGTCGTCGGCCAGCAGCCCTTCGGCGGCGGCCGTGCCTCCGGCACCGACGACAAGGCCGGCGCCCCGCAGAACCTGATGCGCTGGACGCTGACCCGCGCCATCAAGGAGACCCTGGTCCCGCCGACCGACTACGCGTACCCGCACATGGGCTGACCTCCGTTCCGCCCGTCCACCGGCCGCACTCTCCGCCATGCAGACATGACGGAGAGTGTTCGCCGTCTCAGATAGTAGGAAGTCCGAGTACTTGTAGAGACAGGCGCGCGCTCCTCGCTTAGCTTTGTAGGAGCCGAACGTCTCGCTCGATCAAGCGAATGGCGGTCGTGAGCCGGGCCCCGTGCAGGCAACCCCTGCGGCCCGCTCCCCGCCCACCGGCGTCTCGCACCCCCCTTCCGCACTCCCTGGAATTCGAAGGAGTCGATTTCCCATGGCCGAGACGACCGTCCGCCGCCGAGTCCGCCACGTCTCCCGTACGAGCGAGTCCGACCGTAAGAACGCCGCCGCCGCCCTCCAGCGCGCCCTCGACCGCCGCGACAACGGCGGCGAGACCGGCCACTGAGCCGAAGCGACGAGTCCGGGAGCCGCGCGCCCGCACGGGGTGTCGGCGTGGGCCTCGAACGGGACTTCGGGACCCGCGCCGCACCTGGACCCCCACTCGACGCCACTGTCCGTATCGCGGACGGTCCGTGTCATCCCATGGGACGAAGAGTAGGGTTCCCGCATGTCTCGCAGCCTCAATCTCGCAGTGATTCCCGGTGACGGCATCGGCCAGGAGGTCGTGGCCGAAGGTCTCAAGGTCCTCTCCGCCGTCCTCCCGCAGGATGTGAAGCTGGAGACCAAGGAGTACGACTTCGGCGCCCGGCGCTACCACGCCACCGGTGAGACCCTCACCGACGCCGACGCGGAGGCGCTCAAGCAGCACGACGCCATCCTGCTCGGCGCGATCGGCGACCCGAGCGTCCCGTCCGGCGTCCTGGAGCGGGGCTTCCTGCTCAAGCTGCGCTTCCTCTTCGACCACCACGTGAACCTGCGTCCCTCGAAGCTCCTCCCGGGTGTCGCCACCCCGCTGGCAGGCCAGCCCGAGATCGACTTCATCGTGGTCCGCGAGGGCACCGAGGGCCCGTACACCGGCAACGGCGGCACCATCCGCAAGGGCACCCCGCACGAGGTCGCCACCGAGGTCTCCGTGAACACGGCCTTCGGCGTCGAGCGCGTCGTCCGGGACGCGTTCGCCCGCGCCCAGGCCCGCCCCCGCAAGAAGTTGACGCTGGTCCACAAGAACAACGTGCTGGCCTTCGCCGGTCACCTGTGGACGAACGTCTTCAACCAGGTGGCCGAGGAGTTCCCCGAGGTCACCACCGACTACATCCACGTCGACGCGGCCACCATCTACCTGGTCACCGACCCGGGCCGGTTCGACGTCATCGTCACCGACAACCTCTTCGGCGACATCCTCACCGACCTCGCCGCAGCCGTCTCCGGCGGCATCGGCGTCGCCGCGAGCGGGAACATCAACCCGTCCGGCGAGTTCCCGTCCATGTTCGAGCCGGTGCACGGCTCGGCCCCGGACATCGCCGGCCAGGGCAAGGCCGACCCCACCGCCACGGTCCTGTCCGTCGCCCTGCTGCTGCGTCACCTCGGCTACGACGCGGAAGCGGTCCGCATCGAGGAGGCCGTCTCCGCCGACCTCTCGGAGCGCGGCTCGCTGCCCGCGCGCAGCACCTCCGAGATCGGTGACGCGCTCTCCGTACGAGTAGCCGGCTGACCCCGCGCTGCACGAAACATCTCGAAGCCGCCGGGTCGCATTCGCACCCGGCGGCTTCTCGTACGTCCGGCCGGGTGCCACCATCAACCCTGGGTCGCATTCACGCCGTTTTCTTCCTCGTGCCCCGCTTGCGATAATCGAACGCGGAGCCGCGGTATGAGGGAATGCTCGGACGTCCTGGCACCGGCCACCGGCCGTTCGGACGTGAGCGCGGCCCGTCACTACACAACCGGTGAAGGACACCCACTCATGACGACGCCCACGATCGAGCTCAAGCCCTCCGCCAGCCCGACCTCCGCCGCCGAGCGGCAGGCCGTTCTGGCGAATCCGGGGTTCGGCCGCCACTTCACCGACCACATGGTGACGATCAAGTGGACCGAGGGCCGCGGCTGGCACGACGGCCAGCTCGTTCCGTACGCGCCGATCCCCCTCGACCCGGCCACCATGGTCCTGCACTACGCGCAGGAGATCTTCGAGGGCCTGAAGGCCTACCGCCGCCCCGACGGCTCCGTGGCCACCTTCCGCCCGGACCGGAACGCCAAGCGCTTCCAGCGCTCCGCCCGACGCCTGGCCATGCCCGAGCTGCCGGTCGAGACGTTCATCGAGGCGTGCGACGCCCTCGTCGGGCAGGACAAGGACTGGGTGCCCGCGCACGGCGGCGAGGAGTCCCTCTACCTGCGCCCCTTCATGATCGCGACCGAGGTCGGCCTCGGCGTGAAGCCGGCCAACGAGTACCTCTTCCTGGTCATCGCCTCCCCGGCCGGCGCCTACTTCCCCGGCGGCGTGAAGCCCGTCTCCATCTGGGTCTCCGAGGAGCACGTCCGCGCCGTCCCCGGCGGCATGGGCGACGCCAAGACGGGCGGCAACTACGCCGCCTCCCTGCTCGCCCAGGCCGAGGCCGCCGAGCAGGGCTGCGCCCAGGTCTGCTACCTCGACGCGGTCGAGCGCAAGTGGGTCGAGGAACTCGGCGGCATGAACCTGTACTTCGTGTACGAGGACAGGATCGTCACGCCGTCCCTGACCGGCTCCATCCTGGAGGGCGTCACCCGCGACAGCCTCCTCACCGTCGCCGCCGACCTCGGCTACCGGGCCGAGGAGGGCCGCGTCTCGGTCGACCAGTGGCAGCGCGACGCGCGGAACGGCACCCTCAAGGAGGTCTTCGCCTGCGGCACCGCCGCCGTGATCACCCCGGTCGGCACGGTCAAGCGCACCGGCGGCGAGTGGCGGCAGTCGGACGGCGAGCCCGGCGAGGTCACCCTCAGGCTCCGCCAGGCCCTGCTGGACATCCAGCGCGGCACGGCCGAGGACCGGCACGGCTGGATGCACGAACTGGGCTGACGCCCTCGCGGGTGATCGCCGATGGGCGCATTGCTCGCATTCTGAGACACCCGTGAGCGCGGGGGCGGTCTGTGCCAGACTTCCCCCGTGCTCTCGTTCGCCATGATTATTGGCAGCAGGCGCGCCGGTCCGCAGTGACCGCTCCGTACGACAAGGTACGAGCGGACATCGTGTCCTCGACCCGCGCGCAGACCTCTCGCACCCGCGAGAGGTTTTTCGCGTTTCTGGCCCACCCACAGCCAGGAGCGAGAGCGCGAGGGACCATGGGGGGATGGTGGAGCCGGTCATTCCGGTAACGACCGAGATCCAACACAGGAGCCTTCAGACCATGACCGAAACCAGCGAACTCGACGACACCTTCCACGTCTTCGACACCACCCTGCGCGACGGCGCGCAGCGTGAGGGCATCAACCTCACCGTCGCCGACAAGCTGGCCATCGCCCGGCACCTGGACGACTTCGGAGTGGGCTTCATCGAAGGCGGCTGGCCCGGCGCCAACCCCCGGGACACCGAGTTCTTCGCCCGTGCGCAGGCGGAGATCGACTTCAAGCACGCGGCGCTGGTCGCCTTCGGCGCGACCCGCCGGGCCGGTGCCAAGGCGGCGGAGGACCCTCAGGTCAGGGCACTGCTGGAGTCGGGCGCCGGGGTGATCACCCTGGTCGCGAAGTCCCATGACCGGCACGTCGAACTGGCCCTGCGCACGACGCTGGACGAGAACCTGGCGATGGTCGGCGACACGGTCTCCTTCCTGAAGAGCCAGGGCCGCCGGGTCTTCGTCGACTGCGAGCACTTCTTCGACGGTTACCGCGCGAACCCCGAGTACGCCAAGGCGGTCGTCCGGGCGGCCGCCGAGGCCGGCGCGGACGTCGTCATCCTCTGCGACACCAACGGCGGCATGCTCCCGGCGCAGATCCAGGCCGTCGTCTCCACCGTCCTCGCCGACACCGGCGCCCGCCTCGGCATCCACGCCCAGGACGACACCGGCTGCGCGGTCGCCAACACCCTCGCCGCGGTGGACGCGGGCGCGACGCACGTTCAGTGCACGGCGAACGGCTACGGCGAGCGGGTCGGCAACGCCAACCTGTTCCCGGTGGTCGCCGCCCTGGAACTGAAGTACGGCAAGAAGGTGCTGCCCGAGGGCAAGCTGCGCGAGATGACCCGGATCTCGCACGCCATCGCCGAGGTCGTCAACCTCACGCCGTCCACGCATCAGCCGTACGTGGGAGTCTCGGCCTTCGCCCACAAGGCGGGCCTGCACGCCTCGGCCATCAAGGTCGACCCCGACCTCTACCAGCACATCGACCCCGAGCAGGTCGGCAACACCATGCGGATGCTGGTCTCCGACATGGCCGGCCGCGCCTCGGTCGAGCTCAAGGGCAAGGAGCTGGGCGTCGACCTCGGCGACGACCGCGAAGTGGTCGGCCGGGTCGTGGAGCGGGTCAAGGAACGCGAACTCAAGGGCTACACCTACGAGGCCGCGGACGCCTCCTTCGAGCTCCTGCTGCGCGCCGAGGTCGAGGGCAGGCCGCTGAAGTACTTCGAGGTCGAGTCCTGGCGCGCCATCGTCGAGGACCGCCCCGACGGCACCCACGCCAACGAGGCCACGGTCAAGCTGTGGGCCAAGGGCGAGCGGATCGTCGCGACGGCGGAGGGCAACGGCCCGGTCAACGCCCTGGACCGCGCGCTGCGCGTGGCCCTGGAGAAGATCTACCCCCAGCTGGCCAAGCTCGAGCTGGTGGACTACAAGGTCCGCATCCTGGAGGGCGTGCACGGCACCGAGTCCACCACCCGCGTCCTGATCTCCACGACCGACGGCGCCGGCGAGTGGTCCACGGTCGGCGTCGCCGAGAACGTCATCGCGGCCTCCTGGCAGGCTCTGGAGGACGCGTGCACCTACGGGCTGCTGAAGGCGGGCGTGGACCCGGCGGAGTAGTTCCTGGTCCACGGCATGTCTGGTATGGGCAGGTTTCGGGTAGCTTCGAGGTATGAAGGTCGCGACCCCGACCCGGCCTCCCCGAGGCCTCACCGGACTGCTGCTCGCACTGGCGCTCGCCGTCCTGACGGTCCTGACCGTGCTGTCGGCGGGCGCCCCGCGAGCCACCGCGGCCTCGACGAGCCTCGCGACCATCGCCGACTCGCTCCGCGAGAGCCCGGTCTACGTCGATCCCGCCGCGAGCGCCCAGCTGTCCCAGGCGGACGCGCACGCGCTCCAGCGGCAGATCGAGGAGGCCGACAAGCCCCTGTTCGTCGCCGTCCTGCCCGCCGGTCACCCCACGGCGGACCTCTTCACCGACCTGCGCACCGCCACCGGCGTCACCGGCCTCTACGCGATCCGGCTCGGCGACCGCTTCGACGCCCGCGCCGACTCCTCCGTCATGTCGCGCACGGCCGTCCAGAACCTGGTCACCAGCGTCCGGGGCGAGAGCGACGCCAAGACGCAGCTGGCCGACTTCACCGACCGCGCGCTGGCCGACATGGGCGGCTCGGCTCCCGCGAGCTGGAGCTCCTCGGGCGGCGGCGACGGCGTCTCGTCCACCGCGCTGATCGCGGCGGGTGCGGTCCTGGTGGCCGGCGGCGCGGGCGCGTACACCCTCGTGCGGCGCAACCGCCGGCGGCACGAGCAGGAGCAGCGGGCCTCCCTCGAACGGCTGCGGGTCGTCGTCGACGAGGACATCACGGCCTTCGGCGAGGAACTCGACCGGCTGGACTTCCACCCGTCCGAGCCGGGCGCCGACGACTCGATGCGCGCCGACTGCGAACGCGCCCTGGACGCCTACGAGCAGGCGAAGTCGCGCATGGCCGACGCGACGAGACCTCAGGACGTCCGCGCCGTCACCGAGGCGGTGGAGGACGGCCGCTTCTCCCTCGCCCAGCTCGCCGCCCGCCGCGAGGGACGGCCCCTGCCCGAGCGCCGTCCGCCCTGCTTCTTCGACCCCCGTCACGGGCCCTCGGTCGCCGACGCCACGTGGACGCCGTCCGGCGGCGCCACCCGCGAGGTCCCGGTCTGCGCGGCGGACGCGACCCGGCTGGCCGACGGCCGCGACCCGGTGATCCGCGAGGTCGACAGCGACTACGGCCGCCGCCCGTACTGGGAGGCCGGCCCCGCCTACGGCCCCTGGGCGGGCGGCTACTTCGGCGGCGGCATCCTGCCAGGCCTGCTCGTCGGCACGATGCTCGGCTCCATGATGGCCACCCCGTCGTACGCCTCCGACTACGGCGCCGGCTACGGCGACTTCGGCGGCGGTCACGAGGGCGGCGACGTCTCCGGGGCCGACTTCGACGCCGGTGACTTCGGCGGCTTCGGCGGCGGGGGAGGGGACTTCGGCGGGGGCGGGGGCGACTTCGGCGGAGGGTTCTGAGACCCGGGCAGGAGACGGGCAAGGGCACGGGCCCGGCGCAGGTCGGCGCCGGGCCCGTGCCCTTCGTGCGGAGAGTGGCGGCGTCGCGTCAGAGCGTGGCGGCCGCGGCGGTGATCGCCGAGGCGAAGGTGGACACCTCGGAGTAGACGCCGGGGGCGTTCGCCCGGGCGCAGCCGATGCCCCAGCTCACGATGCCGACCTGGATCCACGCGTTGGCGGAGTCCCGGCGGAACATCGGGCCGCCCGAGTCGCCCTGGCAGGTGTCGGTGCCGCCGGCCGCGTACCCGGCGCAGATCTCGTCGCCGGCGACGAGGCCGCTGTAGCCGCTGTACGCACGACAGGTCGCGTCACTCACGAACGGCACGGTGGCCTTGAGCAGGTAGCGCTGCTGGGCCCCGCCCTCGGTGGCCGAACCCCAGCCGGCGATGGTGAAGGTGCCGGTGTTGTACTGCGTGGTGGTGGCGATATTCAGGGTGGCCTGGGTGGTGATGGGCGAGGCGAGCTTGATCAGCGCCCAGTCCTTGCCGTTGCCGTTGTAGCCGGGGGCCCGGTACACGTACGTCGACTTCACCTGGACCCGGCCGGTGGTGGACTGCAGGTCCACCACGCCGGCGGTGGCGGTGATGCTGGTGTTGGCGCCGGTCCCGCTGACGCAGTGCGCGGCCGTGAGCACGATCTGCTGGGTGAGCAGGGACCCGCCGCAGCCCATGGAGAGCCGGACCATGAACGGGAACTCGCCCTGCGCGGCACGGGTTCCGCCGACGACGGGCGAGGGGGCGGCCTGTGCGGACGAGAGGGGCTGGAGGCTGGCGATCGCGAGGGCGGCCGCGCCGACGGCGGCGAATCTCTTGAACGCCGTGAGGAGCTTCTTCAAGGGGTGCTGCCTTCCGTGGGGGGTCGATTTTGGCGAGAGCATGTCAACTCGATGGACAAAGAAATGCCCATGCGCTGGCATGGTCAGGTCAAATCTGTTGCTGGATTATGAGAACGCTGTGACCCCTCGCACAAGGGGGCTGATTCAGCCACGCCCGGCAACGGGGGCGGTGGCGGGGGTGGGGACGGCGGCGGGGGCAGGGGCGAGGCCGGCGAGCGCGCCGAGGGGCTCACCGCTCAGCCGGCAGACCTTCCACTCCTCCAGGAACTCCGCCCCGAGCGACTCGTAGAAGTCGATCGCCGACTCGTTCCAGTCCAGCACCCACCACTCGAACCGCTCGTAGCCCCGCTCCCGGCAGAGCGCGGCGAGCGAGGCGAGCAGGGCCTTGCCATGGCCGCCGCCCCGCGCCTGCGGCCGCACATAGAGGTCCTCCAGATGCATGCCCCGGGTCCCGGTCCAGGTGGAGAAGCGGGGGAACCACAGGGCGAACCCCAGCACCTCGCCCGTGCCGCCGTCGTCCTCGGCGATCAGTGCGAAGGCCGCGGGATGCTCCCCGAACAGCGCCTCGCGCAACTGCTCCTCGGTGGCCCTGGCCTGCTCGACGGCCTTCTCGTACGCGGCGAGCTCCCGGATCATCGCGCGGATCTCGGGTACGTCGTTCGGGGCGGCGGCTCGGATCATGGCCAGGATCATGGGCGACCGCTCCGAGCCGTGTCCACGCGATTCCGCCCTTCGGACGGCGACGGGGTGGCGGGAGACCGCGGCGGGGACGCGGCGGGGCGTGGCGCGGACGCGGCGGCCGGGTCCTCTAGGACAGTTTCAGGCCTATAGCGGCCCTACCGTGCTCTCATGACCCCAGCAGTCGACCCCCAGCGCCCGGCGTCCCTCGCCTTCGACTCCGCCGCCGCCCTCGACGCCTGGCTCGCCGAGCACCCGGCCCCGCACCCCGGCCTCTGGGCCGAGGTCGCGAAGAAGGGGGCCGGGCTGCCCTCCGTCACCGCCGCCGAGGTCAACGACGTCGCCCTGTGCCACGGCTGGATCACCGGGCAGCGCAAGGGGCTCGACGGCGTCCGCTACCTGCAGCGGATCACCCCGCGGCGACCGGGCAGCCTCTGGTCGGCGGTCAACGTGCGGCGGGTCGCGGAGCTGACCGTCGAGGGCCGGATGCGTCCAGGCGGTCTGGCCGAGGCGGCGGCCGCGCAGGCGGACGGACGGTGGGCCGCGGCGTACGCCTCGCAGAAGGAGGCGGCCGTCCCCGAGGAACTCGTGGCCGCGCTGGCGGCCGACCCGCGGGCCAGGGCGGTGTTCGACGCGCTCGGCCGGACGGACCGGTACCTCCTCGTCCTCGGTCTGCTGCGGGCCCGGACCCCGCGGACCCGGAAGGCCCGGCTGGCGGCCGCGCTCGCGAAGCTGGGGGAGGCGGCCGCCGGTTCCGAGTGAGCGGGGTCGGGGTGTTCGGCGAACGGCCGTCAGTCCTGGGCCGCCGCCTTCGCGAAGCCGAGCAGGGCCTCGAAGTCGATCGCTCCCGGATCCCCGTGCGCGTTCTCGGGGACGTGCATGTGCCCGCACACCCCCTTGAACCCGTTCCACCGCTCGCCGCCCATCCGCTGACCGCCCCCGTTCCCCGCCGACTTCGGATAGGCAGGCCACAGCGTCGGCCCGCGCAGCGGCACGTCGTGGTGGATGTGCATCCACGCCAGGTACTGGGCGACCGCGCGCAGCGCCCACTCCGGAGCCTTCGGCCAGTACACGTGGGCCTGCCCGCGGGCCTTCCACTTGGCGTGCAGGTCGGGGTCGCAGGTGCCGACGAGTTCCGCCTGGCAGACGTTCAGCGTGTTCGTCTCGACGCCGCCCTTGCGGTTGGCCAGCGCACGCGAGGAGACGTCGATGTCGAAGTGCTGGTACCACTTCAGCCGTTTGGCGGCGAAGTCCGGCACCGCCGTCAGGTTGGGTGCGACGGCGCCGCCCTGGTAGTCGGGCAGCGAGCCGCCCTCCGTGGTGTGCAGGACGATGACGTTGACCTCCATGCGGTCGCCGCCGAAGTCGTCCTGGTACCAGTGGTCGCGGTTCGCGCCCGGGTAGTGCTGGGGTCCGGTCCTGGTGCTCATGCCTCATGACTGTGACAGGGAACACAGCGAGGGGCCGGAAGCTCTTCGCTTCCGGCCCCTATCCGCCGATTTCTTCTGAATTCGGCCTCATGCTTACGCGTTCTTGATCGCCGAGATGTCGAAGTTCAGCTTGATCTTGTCGGAGACCAGCACGCCGCCCGTCTCCAGCGCGGCGTTCCAGGTCAGGCCCCACTCGGAGCGCAGGATCTCGGCCTTGCCCTCGAAGCCGACGCGCTCGTTGCCGAACGGGTCCGTCGCGGCGCCGTTGAACTCCAGGTCGATGGTGAGCGGCTTGGTGACGCCGAGGATGCTGAGGTCGCCGGTGATGCGGTAGTCGTCGCCGCCCAGGGCCTCGGCGGAGGTGGAGCGGAAGGTCATCGTCGGGAACTCGTCGGTCTTGAAGAAGTCCGCGCTCTTGAGGTGGCCGTCGCGGTCGGCGGACCCGGTGTCGACGCTCTCCATCTTGACGTCGATGGAAGCGGTCGAGCGGGCCGGGTCGGCGCCGTCCAGGTGCAGCGCGCCGGTGAAGTCGGCGAACTTGCCCTTGACGTTCGTGACCATCGCGTGGCGGGCCACGAAGCCGATCGCCGAATGCGTCGGGTCGATCGTGTAGTCGCCGGTCAGGGCGGCGAGTTCGGGATTCACCGTGGCGTCCGCGGGGGTGGTGGCGGCGGTCTCGTCGGTGCTCTTGCGGCCGAAGATGCCCATGACGTGCTCCTTGGGGACGGGGAAGATCGTTGATGTTTAATCTTCAACGAGGTCAACACGGGTGACCGTAGACCTATTCCGTTCAAGTTTCAACTTAATCCGGAGTGTGTTCGCTCCATTGCTCCGGGTGATCTCCCTCCCTCATGCTGGTGGCCGTGGGTGCAGCAACCGAACGAACGCCGACGGCCTTCCATCTCTTCACCGTGCCGGTCCGCCAGGAGACCGAGGCGGCGCAGGACTTACTGCGGGCGGCGGGCCTGGAGCACACCGCCCTGCACACCTCGGGCGGCGCCGCCCGGGCCGAGGTCGTGCTCACCGGGACCGCCCCGGCGGACGCCCTCGCGGAGGTCGTCGCGGCGCTGCGGCACCGGCTCCGCCACGGTGTGGTGGTGCGCAGGGCAGGACCGAGGGACGTCGTCGTCCGGTCCGATCCGGGGGTCGCGCACGGACGGATCCTGGTCCGCAGACCGCACCGGGACGTGGAGGTGCGGGACGCCGCAGGGCTGCGAGGCGCGCTGAACATCGTCCTCGCGGAAGGGGCGCAGCCGTCGCCGCAACGATCGGACGCGGCCGCGCCCGGCCCGTACGCGCGGAGCAGGCTGTTCGAGGGCGAGCAGAACCGGGCGTTGGCCGCCGAGGCGATCCGGCTGGCGCGCGTCTTCGCCGATCCGGATTTCGTCCGGGGCGCGCAGCCCGTCGGCGCCGGGTCCACCCGCGACCTGCTCGAGGACCTGTCGGCGCTGGCCGGCATCGCCGAGAAGCCGCGCGTCCTGCTGGACCTGCTCCTGCTCGCCCACGCCTGCTCCCGGACCGACGACGGCGATCACCGCAAGGGCGAACTCCGGCTGCCGGGCATGGGCGAGGCCCGGCGACTCGCCCGGACCGTCGAGGTGTTCGTCCAGCCGTCCACCGAACCGGAGGCCAGGACGCTGACCCGGCCCCTGCCGGACGGCCGCCGGGAGCGCCTCATCGGAGTGCCGCCGCAGGCAAGCGAGTTGATGGCCAACCTCTCCTGGGCGCTGCCCACCCTCTACGGCGTCGTCGAGGGCGGGGGCGACATCGGGTCCGCCGCACCGGACCGGGAACGGGTGTGGGCCGACGTGGACGGCTCGGTCGCCTCCTACCTCAGAAGCTGGCGCCCCGGACGAGGAGCCGTCCTGCTGCCGCCCCGCCCGCTCATTCCCATGACGATGCCGGAAGGCGAGGTCCGCCACGGCTCCGGAGACCCCTTCGTGGTCTTCGACGCGTGCAACCTCTTCCTGATCGCCCGCGAACTCGTCCCGATCCTGTACGGCCGTCCGGACGACGAGGGCGGCGTCCGCTTCCCGCTGCCGCCCTTCACCGCCGGCCTCCCGCGCGAGGTGCGCCGTGAACTGGCCGCGGACTGCGAGGCGTACGTGCTCACCATGAACGCCCTCGTGCTCGCCTCCGGCGAGAACGGGCCCCACGTACCGGACTTCGACAACATCAGACGCCACTTCCACGGGGGACGCCCCAGCCGCTTCGGGCGGACGCGGCGGCTGGAGGAGCAGGCCCGGCACGACGCCGAAGGGCTGCTGCGGTCCATGCACCGCGCGACGGAGGCCGTCCTCTGCTACTTCGCCGTCATGGACATGTTCGCCGCGCTCGCCCGGGTGCGGGGCGACAGCGTCCTCGCGCGGCATCTGGAGGCCGTCGCCGACCGCCGTGAGACGGTCTGCGCGTACATGCTCGAAGTCAAGCGGAACGGGCTGCCGAAGGACTGGGGCCTGCGCACCTGGCGCGAGGGGGAGGAGGACGGCTGGGAGCGCCTGCGCGACTACGTGCGACACGTCCAGCAGCACCTGGTCCCCCTGCTCGGCGACGCGGGAACGGGCGCGGGAACCGGAGGCGACGCGGGAACGGGGGAGTGAGGCGCGAAGTCCGTCGACCCCTGTGCCGCACGGGAGCCGTCCCGTTACGGTGGGTGCATGAACGACATCACGGTCGGGGACGCGATCGACCACCTCCGCGCCGAGCTGACCGCCGCCCGGGACCGTGCGGCGGAAGGCGGGATGCGGTTCGAACTCGGCGACATCTCACTGGAGTTCACCGTCGAGCTGCGCCGTGAGGCCACCGGGAAGGGCTCCATCAAGGCCTGGGTGGTCTCGGGAGAGGCAGGAGCCACCCGCTCCGAGACGGCGACCCACCGGCTCGCCTTCACCCTGCGCGCGGTGGACGAGCACGGCGAGGGCGTCAGGATCGCCAACTCGGCCGCCCCGACGAGCGGTCTGACGGGCGGCGGCGGGACGCTGACGCGCTGACGGCGCCGCACGGGCGACGGGGGACGGGGGTTCGCGGATGGAACTGGGCCGGATCGTGGCGGTTCTGCTGCCCGGCGCATCGGGCTACACCGGCAACGGAAGCGGCTATCTGCTGGGCCCCAGACTGATCCTGACGGCCCGTCACGTCCTGGCCGGCCGCGACTCCTGCGAGGTGCAGGCGCCCGGCGGCCCGCCCGTCCGGTGCACACCGCTCTGGTCGGGCGGGAGCATCGACGGCGTCGAGGTGGACGCCGCCCTGCTGCTCGCGGAGACGGACGTGCGCGAGCCGCTGTCCCCGGTCCGCTGGGGCCGGCTCGTCACCGCCCGGCACCAGCCCTGCGACGTGGCCGGCTACCCCGAGGTCGGCCGGCGGCCCGACGGAGCCCTGGAACTCCAGCAGCCCCGCGCCACACTCGCCCCCGGCACGGGCGCCCTCTCGCACCGCTACACCGTCGAACTCGCGAGCCGACCGCCCCGCGACCCCGCCGGACGTACCCCGTCCCCTTGGAGCGGCCAGTCGGGCGCCGCCCTGTTCTGCGGCGCCCCGGGCCACGGCCTGCCGCTGCTGACCGGCGTGGTCGTGACCGACGTGACCGGCTGGGGGCTGCCGCGCTGGGAGGCCGTGCCGGTGTACGCGCTGCTGGCCGACCCCGGGTTCACGGACCTCGTCGCCCGGCACACGGGAGCCGCGCCCGTCTGGGAGCCGGTCGACCTGGAGGGTCTGGTCACCCCGGCCGCCGGCTGGCAGGTCCGCTCACCGGCGACCCTGCTCGACCAGCGCGCCGAGGTGGTCCGCTTCCACGGCCGCGAGGAACTGCTCCGGGAGCTCGCCGAGGACTGGTGCGACGGCGGGGACGGGGGCGACGGCGTCCGGCTGGCCGTGGTCACCGGACCGGGCGGCGCGGGCAAGTCCCGGCTCGCCCGGGAGCTGTCCGCCCGGATGCGCGACCGGCACGGCTGGGTCTGCGGCTGGCTCGACGACCGCGCTCCGGACGGCGACCACGCAGTGCTGGCCGAGGTCGACCGCCCCCTGATCCTGGTCGCGGACTACGCGGAGCTGCGGATCGGACAGCTGACCGCCCTGCTCACGGTCCTGGACCGGCGTCCCCGGGGCCGCCCTCCGGTACGGCTGCTGCTGACCGCCCGCGGCCGGGGCGACGACACGGGCGGCTGGTGGGACCAGCTCAGGACCCGCACCCGCGAGACCCGGGCCCTGACCTACGACGCCGTCCACCGCGAACTGCCGCCGCTCACCGAGTTACCGGACCGCGCCGCACACTACCGGCGCGCCCTGACGGATCTCGCCCGACGACTTCCCGAGGCCCTGCCGAGGGCACTGCGCGAAACGACCGGGGACTGGTCGGGGCGCGTCGGGCTGGTTGCCCCGCGCGATGTGAGCGCACCCGAGTACGGCTCCGCCCTCACCCTGCACATGACGGCCCTCACCGACCTCCTCGCCACCCACCCGGCGACCCGCCCGCACGACACGGACCTCCTCGTGGAGGAGCAGCTTCTGCTGCACGAGCGCGCCTACTGGGAGGACAGCGCGGCAGGGCGCCCGCGGCTCGCGGCCGCGGGACCCGTACCGCTGGCCGACGCGGTCGGCACGGCGGTCCTCACCGCCGGCGCCGAGCCCGCCCTGGCCGGCCCGCTGCTGCGCTCCTCGCCCGGGTTCCGCGCGGCGGACGACGCCATGGTCGGACAGGGCGCCGCCTGGCTCGCCGAGATGTACCCGGCGCCCGGCGGCAGTTGCTGGGGCGCGCTCCAGCCGGACCGGCTCGGCGAGTACCACGTCGGCGAGCGGACCGGCGCCGACGCCGGCCTCGTCGCGTCGCCCCTGGTCACCCTCGCCGTCACCCGTACCGGGCAGGACGCGCCCGGCGGGACCGACACCCTGCTCGCCGCCCTGGTCACCGTCTCGCGCACGGGCGACCGGCCCCGCCACTGGGAGCCGGTGGCCCGCGCCCTCGACACGGCGTTCGCCCGCGAACCGTCCCTCGCCGCCCGGGTGATGCAGGCCGCCACCCTGACGGACTGCCCGGAACCCCTCGTGGAAGCCCTCCACCGGCTCACCGACGCCCCGGCCACCGACCCCGCGCTCCTGCTGGAGCTGCTCGACGGGCTGGGCGCGGGCCGCAGCCGGGTGCTCGCCGACTGGGCCACCCGCACCGCCGCCACCGCGGCACGGACACTGCCGCCGTCGCGGCGGGCTGCCGCGCTGGTGCACGAGGCCGTCTGGCGCCAGGCGGCCGGAGACCACGCGGCGGCCGTCCGCCGATGCGACGAGGCGCTGCGGCTGTTCGAGTCCGGGCAGGCCCCAGGCCCGCCCGCCGCGCTCGTCGACGTCCTGACGGTGAAGGCCCGTTCGCAGCGCTGGACGGGCGACTTCGCCGCCGCCCTGGCCACCCTCCAGGCGGTCGAGGACCTGGTGGAGCGGCTGCCGGCCGAACCCGACCGGCTCCGGGCGGGCGCGGAGATCCTCGGCGAGCGCGGCCGCGTCCTCGTCGGGCGCGGCGACCACGACGCGGCACTGCCCCTCCAGCGGCGCCGGGTCGAGCTGCTCGGCTCCCTCGCCGGCCCCGGCGACGCGGCCCTGCTCGAACGGCTCGCGGACGCGGAGACGGAACTCTCCCAGGCCCTGAACCGGCAGGGCAGGTTCCGGGAAGCCGCCGACGTCCTCTCGGACACCGCCGCCGAGTCGCTGAACCGGCTGGTCGAGGAGAGCCCCGACGCGGTCGACCTCGACGCCCTGGGCAGTCTGGTCGGCCGCGCCAACCGGCTTCGGGCGCTCGACCGGCTGGCGGAGTCACTGGAGGTGCAGCGCGCCGCGCTGGCCGTCGTCGACCGCCCGGAGAGCCTGGCCACCCCCATCGCCGCCAACACCCTGGCACTCGTCCTCAACAACCTCGGCGCGACGCTCCTGGCGCTGGGCCGGCAGGAGGAGGCGCTGGAGCCGCTGCGCCGCGGCCTCGACATCCGCCGTGATCACGCCGTGGACACCGGTGAGCCCGACGAACTGCTGCGGAATTCGCTGTTCCAGTACTCCGGCGTGCTGCAGGAGCTGGGGCGCTACGACGAGGCGCTCGAGGTCGCCGAGGAGTGCCTCGCCGTCAGCGCCGAGCTGGTCCGGCTGGATCCCGAGGCCTGGCGGCTGGAGGCGGGCGCGCAGATCGTCCTCGGCGAGATGCTGTACGTCGGCGCGGCCGCGGAACCCGACAAGGACCACCGCGAGGACGTGCGCCGGGCGCTGAAGATGATCGACCAGGCGATCGCGCGGTACCGCCACCCGCTGCGGGACCAGCCCGGCGACCACCTGGTCCAGTACGCGCTGGCGCTGAGCACGGGCGTGGACATCCACTACCGGCTCGGCCACGACCGGCGCGCACGTCGGCTGTCCCGCGTGCTGCTGCACGCACGGCGGCGCCTGGCCGAGCACGACCCCGAGCGGCACGGCGAGGAACTGGCCGCCGACCTGTGCGCCGCCGCCCGGATGAACCAGCAGACCGGGCGCACGGCCGGTGCGGAGAAACAGTCCGCCGAGGCCGTCTCGGTGTGGCGGGGGCTGCTCACCCTGCGCGACAGGCCGACCGACCGGCGCGGCCTCGCCGCCGCCCTCGGCCAGTACGGCGGCCTGCTCTCCGTCGACGGACGGCAGCGCGAGGCCCTGCCCCGGCTGCGCGAGGCGCTGGCGCTGACCCGCGAGGCGGAGCCGGACACGGAGCCCGCGGAGTACGCGCTCACCGTCGCCACCTGCCACTACAATCTCGCGGACACCCTTCCGTGGACCGGGGCCTTCGAGGAAGCACTGCGCGAGGTCGCGGCATCGCTGGCCTGTCTGGCCCCGCTCGCCGAGCTCGATCCGGAGCTGTACGCGCGGGAGGCGGCGGACTGCGAGCACCTGCGGGCGGAGATCGTCAAGGCGGCGGAGCACGGCCTGCCGGACCGGCGCGGGCGGCGACGATGGCGTCGCTGAACGGCCGTCCGGAGCTCCGTTCACCCCGGGGATGGCATGCGCGGGCAGGAATTGTGACCTGACTCCCAGCCCTCGGGTTTGTGAGAACCCTACAAGCCAGGGGCCCTCTGGGCAGTCGGAACGGCTGCATGCCGGTCGGGTTCTGTTCAGGGGTACCAGGAAAAGGGTCCGGAGACTGTACGGAGTCGACGTCTCTCTTTCCTGGGCGGGCTTCGTAAGGTCGCTACATGACCGTTTTGGAAGAGACGACGGGTGAGCCGACCGGGGAACCCACGGACGCGCGTGGCCGGGTGGCCGAGCTGCACGAGATCCGTGCCCAGGCGCTGGCCGGCCCGAGCGAGAAGGCGACCCAGGCGCAGCACGCCAAGGGCAAGCTGACCGCCCGGGAGCGGATCGAGCTCCTTGTGGACCCGGGGTCCTTCCAGGAGGTCGAGCAGCTGCGCCGGCACCGGGCGACCGGCTTCGGTCTGGAGACCAAGAAGCCGTTCACCGACGGTGTCATCACCGGCTGGGGCACGGTCGAGGGCCGCACGGTCTTCGTCTACGCCCATGACTTCCGCATCTTCGGCGGTGCGCTGGGCGAGGCCCACGCCACGAAGATCCACAAGATCATGGACATGGCCATCGCGGCCGGTGCTCCGCTGGTCTCCCTCAACGACGGCGCCGGCGCCCGGATCCAGGAGGGCGTCTCCGCCCTCGCCGGCTACGGCGGCATCTTCCAGCGCAACACCCGCGCCTCCGGGGTGATCCCGCAGATCAGCGTGATGCTGGGCCCCTGTGCGGGCGGCGCGGCCTACAGCCCCGCCCTCACCGACTTCGTCTTCATGGTCCGTGAGACCTCGCAGATGTTCATCACCGGCCCGGACGTCGTCAAGGCGGTCACCGGCGAGGAGATCACCCAGAACGGCCTCGGCGGCGCCGACGTGCACGCCGAGACCTCCGGCGTCTGCCACTTCGCCTACGACGACGAGGAGACCTGCATCGCGGAGGTCCGCTACCTCCTCTCGCTGCTCCCGCAGAACAACCGCGAGAACCCCCCGCGCGTGGAGTCGGGCGACCCCGCCGACCGCCGCAGCGACGTCCTGCTCGACCTGGTCCCGGCGGACGGCAACCGTCCGTACGACATGACCAAGGTGATCGAGGAGATCGTCGACGACGGCGAGTACGTGGAGATCCACGAGCGCTGGGCCCGCAACATCATCTGCGCGATGGCCCGGCTCGGCGGCCAGGTCGTCGGCATCGTGGCCAACCAGCCGCAGTCCCTCGCGGGCGTCCTGGACATCGAGGCGTCGGAAAAAGCTGCACGCTTTGTCCAGATGTGTGACGCTTTCAATATCCCGATCGTCACGTTCCTGGACGTCCCCGGGTTCCTTCCGGGCGTCGACCAGGAGCACGGCGGAATCATCCGGCACGGCGCGAAGCTGCTCTACGCGTACTGCAACGCGACCGTGCCGCGGATCTCGCTGATCCTGCGCAAGGCCTACGGAGGCGCCTACATCGTCATGGACAGCCAGTCCATCGGCGCCGACCTCACCTACGCCTGGCCGACGAACGAGATCGCCGTGATGGGCGCCGAGGGCGCCGCCAACGTCATCTTCCGGCGTCAGATCGCCGAGGCCGAGGACCCCGACGCCATGCGGGCCCGCATGGTCAAGGAGTACAAGTCCGAGCTGATGCACCCGTACTACGCGGCGGAACGCGGTCTGGTCGACGACGTCATCGACCCCGCCGAGACCCGCGAGGTCCTCATCAAGTCCCTGGCCATGCTCCAGTCGAAGCACGCGGACCTGCCCTCCCGCAAGCACGGCAACCCCCCGCAGTAGTAACCCGGCGGATCCGTTGCGGTACCCCTGCGGAAACCTCATCCACGGAGACTGACACCCATGAACACTCCCGACATTCGCGTCGAGAAGGGCCACGCCGAGCCCGAGGAAGTCGCCGCCATCACGGCGATCCTCCTGGCCCGCGCGGCCGCCCGGTCCTCCACCGCCGACACCCACCGAGGCCGCCCCAAGGCCGGCTGGCGCCGCCTGGAGCGCGAGGGCGGCTTCCGCGCCCCGCACAGCTGGCACTGAGTGTGAACGACGGAAGGGCCCCCCTCGCAAGAGGGGGGCCCTTCCGTCGTTTCAGGGGCGCGAGGCTGCGTCGATGTGCGGCTCCGCCACGCGGGCGCGACCAGCCGCAGGCTGCCCGCAGACGGCGAACAACCGTCCGAGGCAGCCCGGTGGCCGTACGCGAACTACCGCAAGCGAGCCATGAGAGCGTGCTCCACGAGAGTGATGAGCGCCGACTTCGCGTCGGCGCGATGCCGCGCGTCCGTCGTGATGATCGGCGTGTCCGGCCCGATCTGCAGCGCCTCCCGCACCTCGTCCGGGTTGTACGGCTGGCTGCCGTCGAAGCCGTTGAGGGCGATCACGAAGGGCAGACCGCTGTTCTCGAAGTAGTCGACCGCGGGGAAGCAGTCGGCGAGACGACGGGTGTCCACGAGGACGATCGCGCCGATCGCGCCGCGCACCAGGTCGTCCCACATGAACCAGAAGCGGTCCTGGCCGGGCGTACCGAAGAGGTACAGGATCAGGTCCTGATCCAGGGTGATGCGGCCGAAGTCCATGGCGACCGTCGTGGTCGTCTTGTCCCCGGTGTGGGTGAGGTCGTCGATACCCGCCGACGCGGACGTCATGACGGCCTCGGTGCGCAGCGGATTGATCTCCGAAACAGCCCCGACGAACGTGGTCTTGCCCACGCCGAAGCCGCCCGCCACCACGATCTTCGCGGAAGTGGTGGAGCGGGAGGGACCCCCGCTAGAGCTTGCGAAGTCCACTGAGCACCCTTTCGAGCAGTGTCACGTCTGGCTGGCCGCCGGCGTTCTCGTCGCCGCCGGGCTGATGGATGGCGACCAGGCCCGCCTCCGCCAAGTCGGCGACGAGGATCCTGGCCACGCCGAGGGGGATGGTCAGCAGCGCCGAGATCTCGGCGACCGACTTGATCTCTCGGCAGAGGTTGCAGATCCGCTGATGCTCGGGCAGTTGGCCCTGCATCTGGTGCGGCTGCGCAGTGGTGTGCACCAGCGCCTCGATGGCGAGCTGGTAACGCGGGCGGGTCCGGCCACCGGTCATGGCGTACGGACGCACCAACGGGTTGTGCGCCGCTGCGGCGGGCGCCGGCTCGGGGGCGCGGCGTTGCGGCTGCACGGGCTGGATACGCGGGGCCTGCGGCTGGTCGTACGGCGACGGCCCGGGGCCCTGCGGGTTCTGGGGTGCGTACGGCCGTTGCTGGCTGGGCGCGGAGGGGAAGTTGTAACGGTTCGGGTTCTGGGAACCGTCGCCCTGGCCCTGGGCAGGGCCGTACGACCAGTTACCCGAATTCGAACCGCCTGGGGGTGTTGCCACTCTCTCTCCTCCTCCGACTGTGCCTGGCACCCATCACGTGGACGCCGCGTCCCGAAACCCTACGGCCTCGGGACGCCAAAACGCACCGTCCGTCTGTTAGTTGAGAAGGCTCCCTTGGAGCTCCGCACGAAGGTCGGGCGTCAGGACCGAACCCGCTCGGTCCACCAGAAGTGCCATCTCGTACCCAATGAGGCCGATGTCCGCCTCCGGGTGAGCGAGAACCGCGAGCGAGGAACCGTCCGAGATGGACATGAGGAAGAGGAATCCCCTCTCCATCTCCACAACCGTCTGGTTCACACTGCCCCCCTCGAAGATCCGGGAGGCGCCTGCGGTCAGGGACGTCAGACCGGAGGCGACGGCCGCGAGCTGGTCGGCCCGGTCGCGGGGAAAGCCTTCGGACATTGCCAGAAGGAGTCCGTCGGCGGAGACCACCACCGTGTGGGACACCCCCGGGGTGTTGTCCACGAAGTTGGTGATCACCCAGTTCAGGTTCTGTGCCGCCTGGCTCATCGGGCTCACACTAACGCTCCTGGTTGTAGGTGCTGTCAGGACCGAGGCCCTGGCCGTTCGTTTCACTGCTGCCTGCGTTGCGGCCACGTTCCACGCCGCGACGCAGGTTGCTCAACCTGCCTCGGACGTCCTCCGGGGCGCGGGAGACCTGTGGGCCGCCCTGAGGGGTGTTCTCGGCGGCGCCCTCGACCAGGTTGGCCTTGGGCACCCGCCGCGGCAGACCGGAGGAGGTGACCCCGCCCGCCTTGGGCTTCTTCAGAGCGGAGGCCTGCTGCCAGCGCTCGTCGTTCGCCGAACGCCAGATGTCGCCGCCGCCGTTGCTCTGCGCGGTGGAGGCCGGCGTTTCCTGCTTCGCGGGCCGGGCGCCGTTCGAACCGCTTGCGGTGGATCCGCGGCGGGGCAGACCGGCGTCGGTCAGCGCGTGGGGGGCGGAGGGGGCCGGTCCCGGACGGTCGAAGCCTACGTGGTTGTGCTCAGCCGCGTCAGCGACCGAGGTGGACTCCGCTTCCGGAGCGTACTGGTCCGGGTAGCCGTTCTGGTAACCGCCGGTGTGGCCGTTCGAGTGGCTGTTCGAGTGGCTGTTCGGCTGGCCGTTCTGCAGGGGCCAGTCGTCCTGGTAGGGCTGCTGCTCCTGGTACGGCTGGAAGCTCTCCGCCGTGCTCGCGGGAGCCGCCGTCCGGTCCTCCTGGACGGGCTCCGCGTACGCGGGGTCGGGGTAGCCGCCGTTCGCGGTGAACGAGTCGCCGCCCTGCGGCGCACCGCTGTTCGGCGCGAAGTGCTGGTCGTCGTACGCCGGGCGCTGCTGCTCCTCGTACGCCGTCTGCTGGTCGAACGAGCCGGGCGGCTCGGCATAGCCGGTCGCACCGTTGTCGTAGCCGGCCCGGGCGCCGTTCTGGGCGGGGTCGTAGCCGTTCGCGCCGACGTCGTACGCCGACGGCTGACGGTTCGCGTCGAAGCCCTCGCCGGACTGCTGCTGCGCGCTCTGCTGCTCCGGCTGGCCCGGGTGGGTCTCCAGAGCGGCGCGGCGTTCCTCGCGCTGCAGGGAGCGACCCACCGGGTCCAGCTCGCGGATGTCGTCGGGGACCTCGTAACGGCTGTCGTCGAAGCCCAGCTCAGCGGCCGTGCGCATCGGCAGACCGTTGCTGAAGTCCTCGCCGCCGAAGCTCTGCTGCTGCTGCTCCGGGATGATCTGCGAGACCGTGAACTCGTCGCGAGGCTGCTGCTGGTCGCCGCCGCCGCCGTGGGTGATGGCGTCCGGCAGCATGACCAGCGACGTGGTGCCGGCCTGCTCGCCCGAGGGGCGCAGCTGGACGCGGATGCCGTGCCGGTCGGACAGCCGGCCGACCACGAACAGGCCCATGCGCTGCGAGATCGCGGCGTCCACCGTCGGCGGGTTGGCCAGCTTGTGGTTGATGTCGGCGAAGTCCTCGGCGGTGAGGCCGATGCCCTTGTCGTGGATCTCGATCATGACCCGACCGTCGGGGAGACGGGTGGCCGTGACCCGGACCTTGGTCTGCGGGGAGGAGAACGTCGTTGCGTTCTCCAGCAGCTCGGCGAGCAGGTGCACGAGGTCGGTCACGGCGCGGCCGTGGATCTCGGCCTCCGGGACGCCCGACAGCTCGATGCGCTCGTACTGCTCCACCTCGGAGGAGGCGGCGCGCAGCACGTCGACCAGTGGGACCGGCTGGTCCCAGCGGCGGCCGGGCTCCTCGCCGGCGAGGACCAGGAGGTTCTCGCCGTTGCGGCGCATACGGGTCGCGAGGTGGTCCAGCCGGAAGAGGTTCTCCAGCTGGTCCGGGTCGGCCTCGTTGTTCTCCAGGTCGGTGATCAGGGTCAGCTGGCCCTCGATCAGGGACTGGTTGCGGCGCGAGAGGTTGGTGAAGATCGCGTTGATGTTGCCCCGCAGCAGGGCCTGCTCGGCGGCCAGTCGCACGGCCTCGCGGTGGACCTGGTCGAAGGCGCGGGCGACCTCGCCGATCTCGTCCGTGGTGGTGATCGGGATCGGCGCGACCCGGGTGTCGACCCGGCCGGGGTCGGTGCGGGAGAGCTGGTCGACCAGCATCGGCAGGCGCTGTTCGGCGATGCCGAAGGCCGCGTTGCGCAGCTGGCGCATCGAGCGGCTCATCTGGCGGGCCACGGCGCCGGCGAGGATGAACGCCAGAAGCAGGGCCACGACGACGGCGGCACCGGTGATGATCGCGGAGGTCTTGGCGTCAGCGGCGATGTCCGAGGCCTCGGTCACGGCCTTGTCGGCCATGTCCGACTCGATCTGCCGGTAGGCGTCGTACTTGAGAGTGGTGACCGCCCACCAGTTCTCCTTGCTGATGCCCTTCTCGGCGAGCCCGGCGCGCTCCGCGCCCGAGGTCGTCTCCATCGTGGAGATGGCGCCGACCATCGTGGTCGGGTCGGACGGCGGCGGTACGTAGTCCGGGTCCTTCTGCTTCGCCTCGGCGGCCTGTGCGGCGCCGTCGGTCTTGATCTTCGCCTCGGCGTCGTTCAGCTTCTTCGCGTCGGCCTCGGTGCCACCGCCGATGTACTCCTCGACGGCGATGCCCTCGAGGTAGGCGTAGGAGGAGAGGGAGACCTTCTGCTTGGCGAAGTCGGCGTTCTCGGGACCGGGCTTGATCAGCAGGTGCATGCCGATCGAGCGCTCCAGCGAGAGCGCGGCCTTGGTCAGCGAGATGGCGTAGACGGTACGGCCGTAGGAGGTGATGTTTCCGGTGCCCAGACCGAGTTCGTTGGAGAACTCCATCAGGGGGTGGGCGACCTGGGTGTAGCCCTCTTCGGTCTGCACGCCGGTGAGCTTGGCGGTGTAGGCGGCCGCGCGTAGCGTCGTCAGCTTGGTCTCCGCGGTGCGGAACAGCTGGAGCCGGCGCTCGAGACCGGCCTTGGCCGGCATGTCCTGCGCGGCCACGTCGAAGGCGTCGGCGGCGGTGTCGGTGGCCTTGCGGGCCGCGGCGACCGTCGCGTCGGTCCGCTTGCCCGCGAGGAGGGGCGCGGCCGAGACGTCGCGCTCCTTGTAGAGGGCGTCGCCGTAGCTCAGCGCGGCGCGGACCAGGCGCGCGGTGTTCTCCGCGTCCTCGGCCTCCTGCCAGGTGTCGATCGAGCTCTTCACCTGGAAGCCGCCCATGACCAGGCCGACCACCACGGGTATGAGCAGAATCGCGTTCAGCCGGGTCGGTACCCGCCAGTTGCGCGGGGAGAGACGGCCACCGCTCTTTGCGGGCGCGGCCGTCGGCTCGGATCCGGGCACAGGGGCGGACGCCGCTCCGCGCGGCGGCGGCGTGAAGTTGCCCCGGGCCGCCGGCTCGGGACTTTTCTTGCTTCGCCTCACTCGACCAACAACCTCTCGGCGGTCGGCACCTTCGTCGTGCCGCAGTGTCTCAAGGGCCCGGCCAGCCATCGACCATGAGTACGTCATTGACTATTGGGCAGTTCAGGCATTCCAGCACGACGACCAGTCCTCTTCCAAACATGGGAAAGAGTTGGTTGGACGTGATGTAAACCCCAGATAAAACGGTCAAAAAGAACTAGCCCCGCCAAAAGGCGGGGCCTAGGTGAGCACAGCGAGACCGAGTGACCGCGACGCGTGGCGGTGCCCCCCGATTCCTCTGCCGAAACGTTATGAACGCCGGAGTCGGCCGTGTCAAAGGCCACAGCCGACTCCGAAGCGTCTACGACAACTGCCGTAGGGCACGGGTCTTTTGAAAGTTACCGCAGTCGTGCCATCAGTGCGTGCTCGACCAGCGTGATCAGCGCGCTCTTGGCATCCGACCGGTGTCGGGCGTCCGTCGTGATGATCGGAGTGTCCGGACCGATCTGGAGCGCCTCGCGCACCTCTTCGGGCTGGTAGGGCTGCGAGCCGTCGAAGCCGTTGAGGGCCACGACGAACGGCAGTCCGCTGTTCTCGAAGTAGTCGACCGCGGGGAAGCAGTCGGCCAGACGGCGGGTGTCCACCAGGACGATCGCGCCGATCGCGCCGCGCACCAGGTCGTCCCACATGAACCAGAAGCGGTCCTGGCCGGGCGTGCCGAACAGGTAGAGGATCAGGTCCTGGTCGAGCGTGATGCGGCCGAAGTCCATGGCCACCGTGGTGGTGGTCTTGTCCCCGGTGTGGGTGAGGTCGTCGATGCCCGCGCTCGCGGACGTCATCACGGCCTCCGTGCGCAGCGGGTTGATCTCGGAGACGGCGCCCACGAACGTGGTCTTGCCCACGCCGAAGCCGCCCGCCACCACGATCTTCGCGGAGGTGGTGGCCCGCCCCCCGTCAGAGCTTGCGAAGTCCACTGAGCACCCTTTCGAGCAGCGTCACGTCCGGAGCGCCGCCGTTGTTCTCGTCGCCACCCGGCTGGTGGATGGCCACCAGGCCTGCCTCGGCGAGGTCTGCGACGAGGATCCGCGCCACGCCCAGCGGCATGGCCAGAAGCGCCGAGACCTCGGCGACCGACTTCACCTCGCGGCACAGGTGACAGATGCGCTGATGCTCCGGGAGCAGCCCCATGAGCGCTGCCGGGTCGGCCGTCGTGCTGATCAGAGCCTCGATGGCGAGCTGATAGCGCGGCCGGGTCCGGCCACCGGTCATCGCATACGGACGCACCAGCGGCTGGTCGCCCTCATCCCCGTACGGCTCCGCGTACGGGTCATGATGGGCGGTGGGCGGGGTCATGGATCCTCCGGGCGGGACAGCGTCTCGGTCAGTCGTGCCGTCCGTCGAGGCCGGTGGGGGGATTGTGTCGGCCGGACGGTGATTTCGTGAGGTGGGTGGTACTGGGGCGGGTCAGTGGAGCAGACTGCCCTGGAGCTCGGCGCGCAGGTCGGGCGTGAGCACCGCGCCCGCGCGATCGACGAGGAGTGCCATCTCGTAGCCCACGAGGCCGATGTCGCACTCGGGGTGCGCCAGCACGGCGAGGGAAGAGCCGTCCGAGACGGACATGAGGAAGAGGAAGCCTCGTTCCATCTCGACGACGGTCTGCGCCACGCTACCGCCCTCGAAGATCCGGGAGGCCCCGGCCGTCAGCGAGGTCAGTCCCGAAGCGACGGCCGCCAGCTGGTCGGCACGGTCGCGCGGGAAGCCCTCTGACATCGCGAGCAGGAGCCCGTCGGCGGACACCACGACGGTGTGGGACACCCCAGGGGTGTTGTCCACGAAGTTGGTGATCAACCAGTTCAGGTTCTGTGCTGCCTGGCTCATCTGGCTCAACTAACGCTCCTGCTGGTGAGTGGGGCTCGGGAGACTGCCGGTCTGACCGTTGCCGGCCTGACGACCCTGCGCGATGCCCCGACGGAGATTGGTCAGCCGTCCGCGTACGTCGTCAGGCGCACGCGAGACCTGCGGACCGGCTTGGTGCTGTTGCTGCTGAGCCGTACCCGGGACCAGGTTCGCCCTGGGCACCCGGCGCGGCAGCCCGGAAGTGGTGACGCCGCCCGCGGCCGGCTGCCTGACGCGCTCGGCCTGCCGGACGAGTTCGTCGTTCGGCGAGGTGCGCCACGAGGACGTGGCGGCCACGGGACGTTGAGGAGCAGCCGGAGCCTGCGGCTGCTGGTGCTGCTGGGGATCCGGAGCCGAACCGCCCGCCTGCTGACCGTGGAACCAGTTGGTCTCCAGCGTGTCGTACAGCGGGGTACGCCCGTCACCGGGACCGGGGGCCGGCGGCAGTGCCCACCCGTCACCCTGCCCCAGCCCCTCATCGGGCCGCTGCGCGGCGCCCGCGCTCTCGGGCTCCGGACGGCGGGCCGGACGCGGCGGGACCGCCGGCTGCGGCGGAGTGCCGTAGCCGCCCTGCTGCGGAGCGGCGAACTGGCCCGTGGACGAAGGGTCCTGGCGGCCGGGCAGCGAGTGCTGTCCGGCCGAGGAGCCGTCGTAGCCGGGGGCGGCGAACTGGCCGGTGGAGCCGTTGTCGTACGCCTGCGGAGCGAACTGGTTCGGGTTCGCCGGAGCGTTCTGTCCGCCCGGGGCGCCGAAGACGTCGGAGCGGGTGAAGCCGTTGTCGTCCGGCCGGCCGCTGGTGCCGGGCCGCTCGAACTGACCGGCGTCCGGCCTGCCGTTCGTGCCCGGACGCTGGAACTGGCCCGAGGGGAAGTCGTCGCTGACGGCCGGGAACTGGCCCGTGCTGTGCAGCCCGTTCGCGGTGGCCCGGCCGAAGTCGGCGGGACCCGCCGGGCCCTGGCGCTCGTCCATCCGCGGGATCGCCGGTATCTCGGCGGTGGCCGCGGGACCGGAACGGTCGTCGATGCGCGGCATCCGCGACGTCTGGGCGACGTCCGGCTCCTCGTGGCCGCGCGGGGCGTCCAGCGGGGTGCGCGGCACCGGCGGCTGGGCGTTCTCGTCGCCCCAGCTGGGCACGCGCGGCTGCGGGTTGCCGCCGGGCAGCTCGGCGCGCGGACCACCGCGCGGCGGCAGCTGCGGCTGACGGCCGCGGCCGCCCTGCTCGGGCTTGTTGCCCCGCTGCGGCGGACGTCCGCCGCCGAACATGTCGGTGCCCTGCGGAGTGGTACCGGCCGACTGCAGACCCTGCGGCGCGCCCGGCGCCTGCCCGCCGAAGCCGGCGCCCGCACCGGCCGGAGCCGGTCGGCCCTGCTGGGGGGAGGACGGAGGCTGCTGCGGACCGCGCGGCGGCTGGCCGCCGGGGCGGCCACCGCCGTCCCGGCCGGGCAGCGCGGCCCGGGGACCCTGACCCGCGGCGAGCCTGCCGCCCGCGCCGGCCGGTGCGCCGGCGCCGAGGGGGCCGCCCTGCGGGCCGTTGCGCCGTGCGGCGGCGACGCCCGCGGCGGCCTGCGCGGCGGCGGGACCGCCCGCGCTGCCGCCCTGACCGGGCTTGGGCTGGGGCTTCTTGCCGCCCTGGGCGACGTCCACGGGCAGCATGACCAGCGCGGTCGTGCCACCGGAGTCGGACGGGCGCAGCTGGATGCGGATGCCGTGCCGCTGGGACAGTCGGCCGACCACGAAGAGGCCCATGCGGCGGGAGACGGAGACGTCCACGGTGGGCGGCGAGGCGAGCCGCTCGTTGATCGCGGCGAGGTCCTCGGGGGAGAGGCCGATGCCGGTGTCGTGGATCTCGATCAGCACGCGGCCGTCGGGCAGCGCGTGACCGGTGACCTTGACCTTGGTCTGCGGCGAGGAGAACGAGGTCGCGTTCTCGAGCAGTTCGGCGAGGAGGTGCACGAGGTCGTTGACGACCCGGCCGGCCACTTCGGTGGTCGGCACGGAGGACAGCTCGATGCGCTCGTACTGCTCCACCTCGGACGCGGCGGCGCGCAGCACGTCGACCAGCGGGACCGGACGGGTCCACCGGCGGCCGGGCTCCTCACCCGCGAGGACCAGGAGGTTCTCACCGTTACGGCGCATGCGGGTCGCGAGGTGGTCGAGCTTGAAGAGGGAGGACAGCTGGTCCGGGTCGGCCTCGCGGGACTCCAGTTCGGAGATCAGCGACAGCTGGCGCTGGATCAGACCCTGGGAGCGGCGCGAGAGGTTGGTGAACATCGCGTTGACGTTGCCCCGCAGCAGGGCCTGCTCGGCGGCGAGGCGGACGGCCTCGCGGTGCACGTCGTCGAAGGCCGCGGCCACCTGGCCGATCTCGTCCCGGGAGTGCACACCGACCGACTCCACGGACGTGTCGACGTCCTGCGGGTCGGACTCGGACAGCTGCTTGACCAGCTCGGGCAGCCGGTCCTGGGCGACCTTGGTGGCCGTCTCCTGGAGGCGGCGCAGCGAGCGGATCATGGACCGGGCGACGACGAACGCGCCGACCAGCGAGACACCGAGGACGAGCAGGATGAGCGCACCGGAGATGATCGCTTCGCGCTCCGACTCGGCGCGCAGCTCACGCGCCTTCTGCTCCATCTGCTCGAGCAGCGTGTGCTCGATGTTGTTCATCTGCTGGATCTTGGTCGAGCTGTCGTCGATCCAGTCCTGGAACGACCGCTGGTCCAGCGACTGAAGACCGCTGGAGGAGCTGAGCGCCCGGGTGGCGTAGGTGTCCGCCTCCTCGATGACCGGGTTGCCCTGCTCGATGGGCTTCAGCAGCTCCTCGGCGCCGTCGTCGCCGTAGATGCTGCGGAAACTCGCGAGCTCGGAGTCCTGGTTCTCGAGCGCGGCCTCGGCGTACTGCCGGTCGTTCTCGTTGAGGATGCCGTAGGTGGTGTTGTTCTTCGGCAGCGCCGCCGCGAGGGTGGCGCGCTGGATGGAGGCGTACTCCTTGGCGGAGGAGAAGGCGGCCAGGGCACGCGTGCGCTGGATCATCTCCGGGTTGTTCGTGGCCTGCGCCATGTCCTGGGACAGGTCGAGCAGGCCGGTGATGAGGCGGTGGTAGGCCTCGACCGTCTGGGTGGAGTTGCCCTTGTCCGCGTACGCGGTGCTGCGGATCTTGGCGAGGTTGCCGAGGTCGCTGAGCAGGCCGACGAGGCTGTCGCGGACACCCTGGAGGTTGCCGTCCGTGGTCGCGGCGTCGATCTCCTCCGACGCGTCCTGGAAGGCGGTCAGGGACTTGTCGGTCTTGTCGCGGTAGCCCTTGATGCCGAAGTCGGTCGCCTTGACGCCGTGCGCCAGCGGGCCGGCGGAGCGGTCGCGCTCGTTCTGCAGCTGGACGGCCAGCTCGGTGGCCTGCTTGGTCATGTCCGTCAGCAGCTTCATGTTGTCGAGCTGCTGGATGTCGTCCATCGACTGGTTGATGCGGATCGCGCCCAGGGTGGTGGCCGCGACCACGGGCAGGGTCAGCAGCGCCACCAGACGCGTGGAGATGCGCCAGTTGCGCAGCGCGACCCGCGCGCCGGGGCCGGTGGGGCCGGTAGGCGGTTTGACCGTCGGAGTCGGGGGGAGAGAACTCGGCGACGCGGACGCGCCGGGGCGCCCGGGGCGCTCACCGCCGTCGCCGGACGCGGCCGGGCCCGGGTTCTGGGCGTGCTGGGGCGAGGAACCGACTGCCATCGGGCCAGTCCCGCCGTGCGGCTCCGGCTCGGCCGAAGCGCTGCCATCCCTCTTGAAACGTCCCTGCACTAGCGTCGCAACCTCTGGACCAGGCGCCCTCCCGCGTGAACGGAAAGACGGTGTCGGCGTGTTGAGGGGCGTCCTGAATACGCCCCCCGGATGGTCGTGAGTGACCGGCGCTGGCTCCCCCTGTCTCGCCGCCACCGGGCGCGTTGTGCGCCCCCTGTGCGCCGGCTCGATCCCGCGGCGGTCCGAGGAATTCCAGCACAGTGCAGGATCTCCAACAAGGCCCGTTGGCCAGGCTGTGACATCCGTGACACCACGTGAGGGTCAAGTTACGGGATGTAGAAACTGTTCCCACATAAGGCGGACATAAGTGGTCGAAGCAGTGGGGTGCAGTCGGTGTCCCAGTCGCCATGATCAGGAGCGGAATGAGGGCTTCAGGTGGCTAATGTCCGTTTCGTAGCGATCGATCGGATGCCTGGATTGACCGCTTTGCCCATGGATTCGTGAGCAAACTCACACGCTGATCATGAGACCTTCACGCGTTCACCGGGAATCGCGTGTTTAGCCTGACGCTTTACAGGGATGGCAAACCCGACAAGCCGCGCCTGCGCGACGCCCATTGGGCCCGCCCGGCGCCCGAAAACGACAGGGTCAAGTAAAACAGTGAAGACGACGACGATGTTCCACAAGATCGCCAACCCGCGGCGCACGACGCTGGCTCACCTCAAGGACGCCGACGAACTGCAGCTCCCGGAGCAGGCGGAGCACTCCGTCGACCTCCCTGCCCAGACTGCCAACCCCAAGCGCACCATCCTCATGGAGATCCCGGTCACCGCCTCCGCCCCCCAGTAGTCCCGGAGTTCCGGCGGTGGCTTCCGACCGGTAAGTACGCGCACCGGCCGCCGAATGCTCAGGGCGGCCGCCACGGATGTCAAGGGCGTCCCCGGCCGGGGACGCCCTTCCGCGTTAGCCTGGGGCCTCACACTCCAGCCAGCTCAGTCAAGGGGCCAACCAACCCGTGCGCATCGCCAGGTTCTCCATCGACGGGAACGTCGCCTTCGGCGCGGTCGAGGGCGACAAGCCGGACGAGCTCGTCCTCGACATCATCAAGGGCATCCCGTTCGCGGACTTCGAGCTCTCCGGCACGAAGGTGCCGCTGAGCAAGGTCCGACTGCTCCCGCCCGTGCTTCCCAACAAGGTCGTGGCCTTCGGCCGCAACTACGCCGAGCACGCGAGGGAGCTGGGCAACGAGGTGCCGGACGCCCCGTTCGCCTTCTTCAAGCCGTCCACCTCCGTGATCGGCTCCGGCGACGACATCCAGTACCCGTCCTTCTCCGCGGACGTCCACCACGAGGCCGAGCTCGCCGTGGTCATCGGCCGGCTCTGCCGCGAGGTCCCGCGCGACCGCGTCAAGGACGTGATCCTCGGCTACACCTGCGCGAACGACATCACCGCCCGCGACGTCCAGAAGCGCGAGAAGCAGTGGGCCCGGGCCAAGGGCTTCGACACCTCCTGCCCGCTCGGCCCCTGGGTGGAGACCGGCCTGGACCTCGAGACCGCGAGCGACCTCACCATCCAGCTCACGGTCAACGGCGGACAGCGGCAGCTCGGCCGCACCAGCGAGATGATCCACTCGATCGAGGATCTGATCGTCAACATCACCGAGGCCATGACGCTGCTCCCCGGCGACGTGATCCTCACGGGCACCCCGGCAGGGGTCGGCCCCCTGGCTGTCGGCGACGAGGTCGCCGTCACCATCGAAGGCATCGGCACTCTCACCAACAAGGTTGTCAAGCGTGGCTAGCGCACCCGGCTCCCCCGTACGCGTCCGTTTCTGTCCCTCGCCCACCGGTAACCCCCACGTGGGCCTGGTCCGCACCGCCCTGTTCAACTGGGCGTTCGCCAAGCACCACCAGGGCACCCTGGTCTTCCGCATCGAGGACACCGACGCGGCCCGCGACTCCGAGGAGTCCTACCACCAGCTCCTGGACTCGCTGCGCTGGCTGGGCTTCGACTGGGACGAGGGCCCGGAGATCGGCGGCCCGCACGCGCCCTACCGCCAGTCGCAGCGCATGGACCTCTACAAGGACGTCGCCGAGAAGCTGCTCGCCGCCGGCCGTGCCTACCACTGCTACTGCTCCCAGGAGGAGCTGGACACCCGCCGCGAGGCCGCCCGAGCCGCCGGCAGGCCGTCCGGCTACGACGGCCACTGCCGCGACCTCACCGAGGCGCAGACGGCCGAGTACCGGGCCCAGGGCCGCACCCCGATCGTCCGCTTCCGGATGCCCGACGAGACGATCACCTTCACGGACCTGGTCCGCGGCGAGCTGACGTTCACCGCGGAGAACGTGCCCGACTACGGCATCGTCCGCGCGAACGGCGCTCCGCTGTACACGCTGGTCAACCCGGTGGACGACGCGCTGATGGAGATCACGCACGTCCTGCGCGGCGAGGACCTGCTCTCCTCGACCCCCCGGCAGATCGCCCTCTACAAGGCGCTCATCGAACTGGGCGTCGCGAAGTCCGTCCCCGCCTTCGGCCACCTGCCGTACGTGATGGGCGAGGGCAACAAGAAGCTCTCCAAGCGCGACCCCGAGTCGTCCCTCAACCTCTACCGCGAGCGCGGCTTCCTCCCCGAGGGCCTGCTCAACTACCTCTCGCTGCTGGGCTGGTCGCTCTCGGCCGACCAGGACATCTTCACGATGGACGAGATGACCGCGGCCTTCGACATCGCGGACGTCAACCCCAACCCGGCGCGCTTCGACCTGAGGAAGTGCGAGGCGATCAACGCCGACCACATCCGCCTGCTGGACGTGAAGGACTTCACGGAGCGCTGCGCGCCCTGGCTGAAGGCCCCCTTCGCGCCCTGGTCGCCGGAGGACTTCGACGAGGCCAAGTGGGCGGCGATCGCCCCGCACGCCCAGACCCGGCTGAAGGTGCTGTCGGAGATCACCGACAACGTCGACTTCCTCTTCCTCCCGGAGCCGGTCTCCGACGAGGCGAGCTGGACGAAGGCGATGAAGGAGGGCAGCGACGCCCTGCTGACCACGGCCCGGGAAAAGCTGGAGTCGGCCGACTGGTCCTCCGCCGAGTCCCTGAAGGAGGCCGTCCTGGCCGCCGGCGAGGCCCACGGCCTCAAGCTCGGCAAGGCCCAGGCCCCGGTCCGCGTGGCCGTCACCGGCCGCACGGTCGGCCTCCCCCTCTTCGAGTCCCTGGAGATCCTGGGCAAGGAGAAGACGCTGGCGCGCATCGACACGGCCCTGGCGAAGCTGTCGGCGTAACACCGGCACAGGCGTGAGGGGCGGCACCCGAAGAACTCCGGGTGCCGCCCCTTCGGCCTTCGCCTCAGCCCGCGTCGCTCTCGTCGATCAGGTACGCGAACTCGTCGAAGATCTCCAGGACGACGACCACCATGACGGCTCCCGCGACCATGTACTCCAGCATCACGCCGGGGGCCACGTACGCCTTCCGCAGATGCTCGTCGGGGCCGAGCTGCGCCGTCGCGACCTTACGGAAGGGATCACGCGCCAGTATCCGCACGGCCTTGTCCAACTGGGCCTGACGCTCGCCGGGCAGGCTGTCGTACGCCGTACGCGCTTCGACGGTGAACTGGACGCGGTACTCGGTCATGCCCTTCAGTGTGCCAGCCCGCGATACCGTCGGAGGCATGAGCATTCGCGCCGTGGTCTGGGACGTGGACGACACCCTCTTCGACTACACCTCCGCGGATCGTGAGGGCATGCGGTCCTATCTGGTGGCCGAGGGGCTGCTGGACCGGTTCGGGACCGCGGAGCAGGCGCTGACGCGATGGCGCGAGGTCACCGACCAGCAGTGGGAGCGGTTCTCGGCGGGCGGGATCACCTTCGAGGACCAGCGCCGGGACCGGGTACGGGTGTTCCTGGGCCGCGAGATGACCGACGCGGAGGCCGACGACTGGTTCCTGCGGTACCGCGCGCACTACGAGGCCGCCTGGTCGCTCTTCCCGGACGTGCTGCCCGTCCTCGACCTCCTCGCCGCCAGCCACCGCCACGCGGTGCTCTCCAACTCCAGCCTGGAGGTCCAGAACCACAAGCTGCGCGTGCTCGGCGTCCACGACCGCTTCGAGACCATCCTGTGCGCCGTCGACCTCGGCGTCTCCAAGCCGGAGGCCGGCGCCTTCCTCGCCGCCTGCGAGGCGCTCTCCCTGCCCCCGCACGAAGTGGCCTACGTGGGCGACCACCCGGAGATCGACGGACGGGGCAGCGCCGACGCCGGACTGCTCTCGGTGTGGATCGACCGCTACGGCGGTACGGCGGCCGTGGAGGTCCCCGCGGGGCGGCACCGGATCGCCAGCCTCGCCGAACTCCCCGCGATCCTCGGCGCGGATACCCGTTTTGGAGCGCAGTCCACCTTCGGGTAATGTTCTTCCTGCGCCGCCGGAGAGCGGGCCGAAAGGCCGGAACCGGAGGAGCGAAACTAGAACAAGAACCCCTACGGGGCTTGCGTTCCAGTGGCCTATGGTGTAATTGGCAGCACGACTGATTCTGGTTCAGTTAGTCTTGGTTCGAGTCCAGGTAGGCCAGCTCGCAGAGCTCATCTGCGCACGTGGAGATCGATTCCACAAAGCCCCCGTTGTGTAGCGGCCTAGCACGCTGCCCTCTCAAGGCAGTAGCGCCGGTTCGAATCCGGTCGGGGGTACTGGTTCCGATCATGTCGGAACTGCTAGGGCCCCCGTTGTGTAGCGGCCTAGCACGCCGCCCTCTCAAGGCGGTAGCGCCGGTTCGAATCCGGTCGGGGGTACGAACTGGTTTAAACCACATTGGTCTATGGTGTAATTGGCAACACTACGGTTTCTGGTACCGTCATTCTTGGTTCGAGTCCAGGTAGACCAGCTCCGACCTGCGGAAACGCAGTGTCCACGCCCCCGTTGTGTAGCGGCCTAGCACGCCGCCCTCTCAAGGCGGTAGCGCCGGTTCGAATCCGGTCGGGGGTACGCATCAGGGAAGGCCCTCCACTTCGGTGGGGGGCCTTCGCCGTGTCCGTGAGCCAGGGGGCGTCCGGCTGACAGCCGGCTCACTCGAAGCCGTACCGCCGCGCCGACTCCTCCTCCTGGGCCAGCCGGTGCAGCGCCTGAAGCATCGGCTCGACGAGGATCGCGCCCAGCACCGCCGCCTCGATCCGCTCCGCCTCCGACTCCCGCGTCTCCACGAAGTCCAGGTCGAGCACGGCCGCCCGATGCATCAACTTGGCGTAGGACACCAGGAGTTCGGCGTCCCACTCGTAGCCGAGCCGGCGCAGCGCGGCCACCGACACCACCAGCGAACGGCAGGCGGGGGAGATCGTCGTCAACAACCGGGCGTTCGACCAGCCCAGGGTGCGCAGCAGTTCGTCGGCCTCCAGATGGGCGGCGCGCACATGGTCGTCGTCCGTGTCCGGCTCGCGGACCTGGGGCAGCGACCACAGGGCCGCGCCGAGCCGGATCGTGCGGCCCAGCGAGTCGTCGTCGACGTGTCCGAGCACCTCGCGGACCGTGGCCACCGGCAGCCCGCCCACCTGGATCATCGCGCGCACCAGCCGCAGTCTGCGCAGGTGTTCCTCGTCGTACTCGGCGGTCGTCAGGTTGAGCTGGCGGCCGGGCGGCAACAGGCCCTCGCGCAGGTAGTACTTGATCGTCGCGGTGGACACCCCGCTGCGTGCGCTCAGTTCGGCCAGTCGCAATGTCTTGCGCCCTTCATTGGTTAGCGGCACTATCCAAGCATGGCTGTGAGCCTCACCACCGCGAACGCCCGTGGGGACGCGGTCGTCCTGTTGATCGGGATGCGCGTCAACCACTTCTGGGCCGTGCACCAGTGGGTGCCGGTCATGCTGGCCATGTTCCGCATGCTCGCGGAGCTGAAGAAGGATCCGGGGCGCGGTCTGCTCTCCCGGGTGCTGCTGACGGCCTCGCCGCGGACGTACTACGTCGTCCAGTACTGGGAGTCCAAGGAGAAGCTCTACGCCTACGCGGGCGCGCCCGACGCGTTCCACCACAAGGCGTGGGCGAAGGTCAACCGCCTGGACCGGGAAGGGAAGGTCCGGGGGCACGTGGGCATCTGGCACGAGGCGTACATCGCGCCGGAGGGGTCCTACGAGTCGATCTACGGGGACATGCCGGCCTTCGGCCTCGCGGCCGCGCACGGGCAGGTGCCGTTGGGGGAGCGGGGGAGATACGCGAAGGACCGGTACGCGTACCGGTCCTCGAAGACTGTCTGAGCGCTCGAAAAGCGTCCGAGAGGGTGACGAGCGTCCGAGCCCGGTCTTCGGGAAGAGCCTGCCGCGGCGTTGAGGCCGGCTCTCGCCCGAAGGGGGGCACTCCGCTCAACCCGTGCGGCGCAGGGCCTCCGACAGCCGCGCCGCCGCGTCGATGATCGCCTGGGCGTGCATCCGGCCCGGGTGGCGGGTCAGCCGCTCGATCGGGCCCGAGACGGAGACGGCGGCCACCACGCGGTTGGAGGGGCCGCGGACGGGGGCCGAGACGGACGCGACGCCCGGCTCGCGCTCGCCGATGGACTGCGCCCAGCCGCGGCGGCGCACGCCCGACAGGGCGGTCGCCGTGAAGCGCGCGCCCTGGAGGCCGCGGTGCAGGCGCTCGGGCTCCTCCCAGGCCATCAGGATCTGGGCCGAGGAGCCGGCCTTCATCGTGAGCGTGGAACCGACCGGGACCGTGTCCCGAAGGCCGGACAGGCGTTCCGCCGCGGCCACGCAGATACGCATGTCGCCCTGGCGTCGGTAGAGCTGCGCGCTCTCGCCCGTGATGTCACGAAGGTGCGTGAGCACCGGGCCCGCGGTGGCCAGCAGCCGGTCCTCGCCGGCGGCTGCGGCCAGCTCGGCGAGCCGGGGGCCCAGAATGAACCGGCCCTGCATGTCGCGCGCCACCATACGGTGGTGTTCCAAAGCCACGGCCAGCCGGTGGGCCGTGGGTCGTGCGAGTCCGGTGGCTGCGACCAAGCCTGCGAGGGTGGCCGGACCGGACTCCAGGGCGCTCAGGACAAGGGCTGCCTTGTCCAGGACGCCGACGCCGCTACTGTTGTCCATGCAACGATACTCCCGTCTCACTCTGTGAAACGCAAGTTCATTTTTCCGTGAGACGCGCAACCCTTGGACTCATGGTGGCCCGCGGACCAACGGGCCTGGCGGCGGATGCCCGGGTACAGGGGCGAGGGCGTCGCCTCCACAAGATCTCTAGTTGGGCCGGCGCAGTTCTGCCGGCCGGAGGGAAAGCGATGGGTAGGACACTCGCGGAGAAGGTCTGGGACGACCACGTCGTCCGGCGCGCCGAGGGCGAGCCCGACCTCCTCTTCATCGATCTGCACCTTCTGCACGAGGTGACCAGCCCGCAGGCCTTCGACGGGCTGCGGCAGGCCGGCCGCCCGGTGCGCCGGCTCGACCTCACCATCGCCACCGAGGACCACAACACCCCGACCCTCGACATCGACAAGCCGATCGCCGACCCGGTCTCCCGCGCCCAGCTGGAGACGCTGCGCAAGAACTGCGCCGAGTTCGGCGTGCGGCTGCACCCGCTCGGCGACGTCGAGCAGGGCGTCGTCCACGTCGTGGGCCCCCAGCTGGGACTGACCCAGCCCGGCACCACCGTGGTCTGCGGCGACTCGCACACCTCCACGCACGGCGCCTTCGGCGCGCTGGCGTTCGGCATCGGCACCTCGCAGGTCGAGCATGTGCTGGCCACCCAGACGCTGCCGCTGGCCCGCCCCAAGACCATGGCCATCACGGTCGAGGGCGAACTGCCCGACGGCGTCACCGCCAAGGACCTGATCCTGGCGATCATCGCCAAGATCGGCACCGGCGGCGGCCAGGGCTACATCCTGGAGTACCGCGGCTCCGCCATCGAGAAGCTCTCGATGGAGGCCCGGATGACCATCTGCAACATGTCGATCGAGGCCGGCGCCCGCGCGGGCATGATCGCCCCCGACGAGACCACCTTCGCGTACCTCAAGGGCCGCGCCCACGCCCCCGAGGGCGAGGACTGGGACGCCGCGGTCGAGTACTGGAAGACGCTCAGGACGGACGACGACGCCGAGTTCGACGCCGAGGTCGTCATCGACGGCGCGGCGCTCGCGCCGTTCGTCACCTGGGGCACCAACCCCGGCCAGGGCGCGCCGCTTTCGGCGGACGTCCCCGACCCTGCTTCGTACGAAGACGCTTCGGAGCGCCTCGCCGCCGAAAAGGCCCTGGAATACATGGGGTTGGAGGCCGGGCAGCCGCTGCGCTCCATCAAGGTGGACACCGTCTTCGTAGGCTCCTGCACCAACGGGCGCATCGAGGACCTGCGCGCCGCCGCCGAGATCGTACGGAGCCGCAAAGTCGCCGACGGCGTACGGATGCTGGTCGTCCCCGGCTCGGTGCGGGTCGGTCTGCAGGCCGTCTCCGAGGGCCTGGACGCCGTCTTCAAGGAGGCCGGCGCCGAATGGCGGCACGCGGGCTGTTCGATGTGCCTGGGCATGAACCCCGACCAGCTGGCCCCGGGTGAGCGCTCCGCGTCGACCTCCAACCGCAACTTCGAGGGCCGGCAGGGCAAGGGCGGTCGGACGCACCTGGTGTCGCCGCAGGTCGCGGCCGCCACGGCCGTCCTGGGCCACCTGGCCTCCCCGGCCGACCTGTCCGACGCCGAGACCCGTACGCCCGCTGGAGTCTGATCAGTCATGGAAGCATTCACCACGCACACCGGCCGGGCCGTCCCGCTGCGCCGCTCCAACGTCGACACCGACCAGATCATCCCTGCTCACTGGCTCAAGAAGGTCACGCGGGACGGGTTCGAGGACGGGCTGTTCGAGGCCTGGCGCAAGGACGAGAACTTCATCCTCAACCGCCCCGAGCGGCAGGGCGCCACGGTCCTGGTCGCCGGCCCCGACTTCGGCACCGGCTCCTCCCGTGAGCACGCCGTGTGGGCGCTGCAGAACTACGGCTTCAAGACCGTGATCTCGTCCCGGTTCGCCGACATCTTCCGCGGCAACTCGCTGAAGAACGGCCTGCTCACCGTGGTTCTGGAGCAGCAGACCGTGGACGCGCTCCAGGAACTCTCCGAGAACGACCCGCAGGCCGAGATCACCGTCGACCTCGAGGCCCGCGAGGTGCGCGCCGAGGGCATCACGGCCTCCTTCGAGCTGGACGAGAACTCCCGCTGGCGGCTGCTGAACGGGCTGGACGACATCTCCATCACCCTCCAGAACGAGGGCGACATCGCCGAGTACGAGGCCAAGCGCCCGTCGTACAAGCCGAGCACGCTCCAGGTCTGACCCGGAGGCCCCCGGAAGACCTGGGCAGGTCGAGTTTCGGCCACCGCGACACCCCCGCCGTACCCCCGATCGGACCGATCGGGGGTACGGCTGTGTCTGCACCCGTTCGGCCCCGTAAATCTTCGCCGTTCCTCCCAACTTCCCACGTTAGAGCTGGTGTTGCCGGGGTACGCGCTCTGTGCGGACGCAACCGCCGGAAGGGCTCGGACGGCCGTTTGGGGCGGCAGTTGCCCCCTGAGCGGGCGACAACTCGCCCCAGATGGCACAATCTGTGCATGGAACACGACGGCCAACTCGAGCTCTATACGGCGGTCGCGAACCGACTCAAGGAAGCGCACACAACAGTGCGCGCACTGCAAGTCCCGGAGGGCGTACGGATGGCGCTGACCCGGAAGCTGCTGGTCATTACGGCCGCGGCCAAGCACGATCTCGCCGATGCGACAAGGCGTCTGGAGCGGTTCATGGCGGACCTCGACGAGGGGCGAATGCCCGAAGAGGACCGCTGATCGCCTCCGGAGCCGCCGATTTCGTTGCGGCACAAGGGTGATTAGCCCGTTTCGTGTTTGATTTGCGGTATATATCTGCCTAACGTGCGAAAAAGCTTGAACACTTTCGTTCTGGCTAATGCCTCCGAAGGGGAAGACGTGAACAAGGCGCAGCTCGTAGAAGCGATTGCCGACAAGCTGGGCGGCCGCCAGCAGGCCGCCGAGGCGGTCGACGCGGTCCTGGACGCCATCGTCCGCGCGACCGTCGCCGGCGACCGGGTCTCGGTCACCGGCTTCGGTTCGTTCGAGAAGGTCGACCGGCCGGCCCGCTACGCTCGCAACCCCCAGACGGGCGAGCGGGTTCGGGTCAAGAAGACGTCCGTGCCGCGCTTCCGCGCCGGCCAGGGCTTCAAGGACCTGGTGAGCGGCTCGAAGAAGCTCCCGCGCGGCGGCGAGGTCGCCGTCAAGAAGGCCCCCAAGGGCAGCCTGACCGGCGGTGCCTCCGCGACGGTCAAGAAGGCCGCGGCGAAGAAGGCCGCCCCGGCCAAGAGGGCGTCGGCCGCCGCGAAGAAGGCCGCCCCGGCGAAGAAGACGACGGCGGCCGCCAAGAAGACCACGGCCACCGCCAAGAAGACGACGACGAAGAAGGCCGCCACCACGAAGACGACGGCGGCGGCCAAGAAGACCACCACCGCCAAGTCCGCCGCGGCCAAGAAGACGGCGGCCAAGAAGGCCCCGGCGAAGAAGGCGACGGCCAAGAAGGCCCCGGCCAGGAAGTCGACCGCCCGCAAGACCACCGCCAAGAAGGCCACCGCCCGCCAGGCGTAGGGCAGCAGGGGCACTCACGCGCCGGGCCGGACCCCCTCTCGGAGTCCGGCCCGCGGCGTGTCCGGGAGGGCCCGCGCCGGGAGCCGCCTCAGAACGTCTGGAGCGTCACGAGGGTGATCCGGGGACTCGCCTTCGGCCCCTCCGCCTCGTCCACCTCGATCCGCACCCGCTGCCCGGGCCGCAGCAGTCGCAGCCCGCCCGCGTCGAACGCCGAAGCGTCGAACGGCATCGGTGTCCCGTCGTCCAGCAGCACCTGTCCGCTGCGCGTGTCGGGGTCGTACGTGTATGCGGTCGCCTGCATGGCGGCAGCCTACTGCCCGGGGATCAGCAGGCGCGCGGCCGCCGCGGCCGTCCGGGGCCCCACGCCCAGCGCGAGCGCCGCTCGCAGATCCTCGCCGGTGTCCACGTCCTGGCGTACCGAATCCACCGCGTCGAGACGGAGTTCCACGGCTCCGGAGGCGTGGTGACGCGCGCGGGAATGCGCGCCGAATGCCGGGAGCAATTCACGGCCCGGGGCGACGGCGAGCAGCGTCGTGCCGATTGCGGCCGCATCCGGGAGAAAGGCGCGCGGGAATTCCGCGGCCGCGTCCAGAACCCGGGCCAATTCCGACGGGCGCAGGGAAGGGAGATCGGCGTTGAGGGCGGCGAGCGGAGCATCGGGGCGCACGGCGCGCACGGCGCCCGCTCCGTGGGCCAGGGCGGCGTTGAGGCCCGTGCGCGGCTCGTCGGCGACGATCCGGGCGCCCAGGGCCGCCAGAGCGCGTCCGGCCAGCGCGTCGTCCGTGACCACGGCCACATCCCGCACCGCAGGCGATGCCAGCGCGGCCGCCACGGTGTCCTCGGCGAAGGCCAGGGCGAGCCCCGGGCGCAGCCCGTCGGCAGCGGTGTCCGCGAGCCTGCTCTTGGCCAACGCCAAGGGCTTGAGGGGTATGACCAAGGTCCACTGCACCGGCGTACCGTTCCTCTCTTGTCGCGGCCATTGTCACCCGGTACATCCGCCGGTCGGGCGGGCGGGCGTACCGTGTTCTCGACAGACCGGCGGCCCGGGGCGACACTTGTGCGGCCCCAGGCCCCGGAGCAGGCTTGGGAAGACCTAGACCCGGACTTCGCGGGTCACCGTTTCAGGTCTGTGGCCAGCGGGTCTGTCCGATGTCGGTGTCGAGGAGATCGAGGAGGTGGAGTTGAAC